>NZ_VKDB01000009.1 GCF_007280555.1 Deinococcus detaillensis
TCCTGGCATGAATGCTCCTTCGCGCTGTGATCAGCCTAACGGCTGGTCGGGGCGAAGTGGCTTGGCCGTTGGTCCTCTCTAGGGGGTTCATTCCACTGTACAGATCGGCGTATAGCACACGTTTCCGTTCGAGCGCTTCCTGACTGGATTGCTCTGCTGACGTTGGGCGCAGGGGGCTGTACGATCAGGCAGCATCTCAATGGGCTTTCCTGTGTCCATGTCAATGATCAGCGTGCCGTAGAGCGAGCCCTGTTTCAACGCAAAATCATCGACTCACACATGCTTGACGACCGTCGGCGGTTGAATAGCGGTCATGCAACGCATGACCCGGAGGTCGATGGTTCGGGATCGCTCAACCCCCCAGATCTGACCGACACGCCAACCGGCGCTGGCACCAACCTCGAGGGCCATGTCGTTGAGCGCCGTAATCAGTCGTTGCGTCATACGCGCTGAGCGTGGGGCAATATCGTCAATCCGTTCACAGAAGATATGTTTGGGACATGTTTCTTCTCGGCAGCGAAATCGCCGGACAGACAGCTGAAGGTGAACCACTCGACCCAGGCATGGCAGATCAGTCAACGTACGGTGGTAGTGGCTATGCAGGCTGGACGATGGCGTGTGGCAGCAAGGACATTGAGCCTGTCGCTCGGCTGGCCTTGCGAGGACGATTACCTTTTGTTGCTCTGGGCCGCACTGGAGGTCAGTGATTTCAAGTGTGCCACCTGGGAACAGGACATCGGCGAGTAGAACAGGTTGAGTCATGGTGCTTTAGAACAGCACAGTCAGGTGGCGGTGCACCAAAAGCGTGCAAGAGCCACAAAACCGTAGCAAGATCAAACAGCACAGAGCCATGGGGGAGGGTCTGAACGGGCAGACGTTGAACCCGACAATGACTGCGGCTCCCTGCATGATCAGCAGCAGCAGGAGAAACGTTGGCCATCGGCGCGAGGCTCGGTTCATTTTACGGCACTGTCTGAGGTAGGCACCCAGATTTCCAGAGCCCCCGGCCGTACCTCGATCTCTACAGCCGATTCTCCGAACCTCGGCGCTGTGTCTTCAGAAGGCCAGATTTCTGCGTCCAGATGCACGGGTGTTCCGTCCCAAACGATCCGAAGGTGGGTCACCGGTTGGGAAATTACATTTTTTCGCCGCTCCAGTTGCCCGGCGGCCAAGGCGACCAGGTCGGCGGCCACTGAACCGGCCCCGATGCCTTCGACGATCACCAGTTGCAGGACGCCACTTGACGGAGACGCTTCGGGCGCGAGACGTACGCCGTTGCTGATCGTCGGTGTGTTGACCACTTCAAGGATCAGGCAGTCGGCGTTCAGGGGAGTTTCGCTGAGACCTTCGATCTGACAGGGCACGGCGTGGCGGAGCAGAGTAGCGCCAGTAATGGCGGCCACGCCACGAAGCACACTTTTTGGAGCGTCGGGATCATACCGGTCGAGGAGGTCGGCCAGCATTCCTATGCCGAAGGATTCGAGGAACAGCCGTTCACCCCACGGTCCACGGGCCAGGCCGACATCAAACGGAATCCGTCGTGGCGTGCTGAGGCTCCGAGCGATGTCCAGGGGCGAATAGCCGGTGAGTCCCATTGACCGGGCAATGTTGTTGGATGTTCCTAACGGAATCAAAGCGAGGGCTGGTGCTTTGTCCGGTCGGTTGAGAATCGTACAGGCGACTGCGCGAACCGTTCCATCACCGCCCGCGACCACCACCAGGTCTCCCGGATGCTCTAGGGCAGTGGCCAAGTCTTTTTCACTGTGGGTCACGTGATACTCGGCGTCAAAACCTAGGCCGTGCAAGGCTTCGAGGATGACCTCTGGCGTGACATGCTTGGCTCCGCCTGCCAAACCATTATGAATCAAAGTCGCACGCATGCTCGATCATAGCTGACATAAAACTCTTGAAGCGCATGACTGAACATCGGAATTAGGTACAGGCTGAACACTGTCACGTCAGCGACTGGAAACTGGAAGGAAAATCTCTAGTCAACCGCTAGTTGAATCTGGATACACGGAATTTTCCGTGTATCTACCTTTTTAATCGCGTTCCTATCTATAAGATCAGTTTTCACAGTTAAAATTGAGATCAGTATCTTTTCAGATTTCTCAGGCCCGGTGACGCCCACAGGAAGCTTCTCGTCCTGGGCGTACAATCAGTAAGACCGCGCCGGCCCATTCTGCACCCATCAACCAGCCGCCTAGGACATCGCTAGGATAATGCACTCCCAGGTACAGCCGCGAGAGGCCGACCAGCACCAGGAAGCAGGCACCAGCCACAAGGACCACACGTCGCCACTTGGTCGGCCAGGCCAGCCAGATGCAAGCGGTGATGACCGTAAGCGAAATCAATGCGTGTCCGCTGGGATAACTGAAGTCGGTCTCTGGCGTCAGCACCTTCCACAATTGGGGACGAGCGCGGTGCACGAGCAGTTTGATGAGCGTACTCAGTCCATAAGCGCCGAAAGTCAGTGCAAGGATGATCCAAAAGTCCTGATGTCGCCAGGGCGACCGGCATCTCGGTGCGCTCCACGCGATGATGCCGGTCAGGGGGATCATGCCTCCGAGTCCTCCCAGCACCGTGAAGAGGAGCGCCAACGGGTGCAAACTCGAGGGGGCCAGCGTATGCAGAGTGAGCAGGATCGCATGGTCTACCGGATCCGTTCGGTAAAGACAGACCATCATGGTCAAAACACCTGCCGCCCCGAGCAGCATGGCCAGGACGGCAACAGATTGCCAGGCTCTCCACGGCCGCCGCGTCTGTGTCACTCCCGGGAGGCCACCATGAATCGCTCAGCCCAGACTTTGTTCAGAAAACTGGGAACGGGATGAACCCATCTTCCAGCTACCTCACCCGACCACAACGCTTCCATGAGGTCGTCGGGTCGCTGAATAAGACGGTCAACTGTTTCGATCCAGCCGTCCCCGATCTGCGTGAGAGTATGGGCATCTGAACCCCCCGACACTGGCAGGCGATGCTGCGTCGCCCAAACGGCCGCCACTCGGTTCCAGTGAGGAGCAGAGATTCGGGCGTTGAAGCTCTCTACGATATCGATGTGGTCTGCCAAGCGTTCACGGGCTTCAGAGCGCAATCGGTGCCGTTTGAGTGGGTCGAATCCATGCGGTAAAAGTACCAGTCCTCCCTGGGCATGAATGATCTCGGCGGTTTCTTCGGCGGACAACCCCGCTGGCACCACTTCCTGAAGGAAAAGGCCGATGATTTCTCCTTGGCGGGTACTGATCTCCTCTCCCACGATGATGGAGAGGGTGGCTTCCAGACCTTGATCGCGCACGCTCGCCCGAAGCTGCTGCGCGCCCCAGATCACGTTGTGATCGGTGATGGCCTGCACCCGGACGTTCTGTGATCGGCAACGGTCGGGCATGTCCGTGAGGCGCGTCTGACAGTCGTCGGACGCCTCGGTGTGGCAGTGCAAATCAACGCGCATGAATCTATTCTCCCAGAGGTTCTGACAAGGGTTATGTGGTTGTGTTGCCTTAACTTGGCCTGTGGCAGACGGAGGGCAGGGATGAGTGAAGTTCAGGCCACCCCTGCCGCGACGGTCAACCATGTCTGGAACGCTCGCCGCTGATTGCTTCTTGGGCAGAACGGACGCCCGTGAGGACACCTGCCCGCTTCTTCTTGCTGCAGCGGCAACACTGGTGCGGGAATGCTGGTGGAGATTGGTGATCCGGGCGTGCAACCTCAGGCCAAATTAAGGCAACACAACCCTAGGCATTCAGTGAGCGCACCATATATTCGTGGTTACCATCATGTCTACCCTCACTCGTGCCACGTTCTGCCAAGTAGTGTAGGCCCTCCTTATCGTCGAAGATTTGATACTGCGCTTGCTGGTCAGCAGATGAAACGCCGTGCTTAACAATCCTAACGTTGGTTCCTATTGTAAGCGTCGGGCATTCGGACTCTAGGACTGTGCCAGATCCCAAATCCGTGCCATCGTGAATCTTTACAAGTACGTATTCCATGAATAAATATACTCCTATTTAACCTGACGGCCTGAACCTGGTATGTCAAGTCAGTCAAGAAAAAGATCGTATCTGATTAAAGTGCGTCTGAAAACTCTGTCAGGAGGTCTAGCGCTGTCCTAGCAGTGCGCTGAAGGATGAACAGACAAGCGTACGACACCGACCTAATGGACACCAAATGGCTCATACTTGAATCCTTGTTTCCAGCCCCACAACATATGGGGTGCCCTCGAAGATGGTGGCTGCGAGACATCCTGGACGGCATTTTGTGTGTCATTCATGGTGGAAACGCCTGGCGACTTATGCCACATGATCTGCCGCTTTGGTCGACGGTGTATCACTACCACCGGGTCTGGCGACTCTGGGGTCTTTGGGAGCGTGTTCATACCGTGCTGCGGGAAGATGTAGATGTTCGCACCAGCGCTGGGCGTGATTCCACGCCCAGCGCCACCATCATTAATAGTCAGTCCGTACGGACGACGGGGGCGGAAGGCCCACGAGGGTATGACGGCGGGAAAAAGATTAGTGGGCGCAAGCAGTATACCCTCGTCGATACCTTGGGCTTGGTCATGGGGATCGTAGTGCATCCAGCTGATATTCAAGACCGCGCACGCGTGGTCTTTCTCTCCGACAGGATTCGTAATCGCTTTCCTCGGATGAAGCATGTTTGGGCAGACGCAGTGGAGTGAACCCAAAGCGCAGACCGTCACTTTTGATGATCGTTTCAGAAACCTAGCCTCCAATGGGGTATGGAAAACGAAGTACTTGTAGCGCTCTTTCTGACACATTTCCCTGGATTTCGGCTGGATCACGTGCAAGTCGAAGCCACGGTCGCGGTCGTGGCCACCAGCATCCAACCGACCTCGGGTTATCCAAAGTGTGGCACCTGCAGCTATCGAATTCACAGTCGCTATCGCCGGCATCTGACTGACCTCCCAGTGTGTGGAGCGGCGGTGACGCTAGAACTGGCCGTTCGCCGCTTCGTGTGTCAGAAGCCGCTGTGTCATCGACAGATCTTTTGTGAGCGATTTGTCGATGGCCTCACTGCTTACATCCGTCGGAGTCAACGGGCACGCGCGACCATTCAGCACGTGTCGGTCGTACTCGGCGGTAATGCGGGTGCTGCACTCCTGACCCGGATGCAGCATGACGTCAGTGCGTCCACCGTGCTGCGTGCAGCACGTCTGCTCTCTCCGATTGTGCCACAGGTGCCTGAGGTCATCGGTGTGGATGATTTTGCGTTCCGGCGTGGTCATGTCTACGGAACGGTCATTTTCAGTCTTGAAACATGCAGGCCTATCGATCTCCTTCCGGATCGAAGGGCGAGCACGCTGGCCACCTGGCTCAAACAGCACCCGCACATTAAAATCATCAGTAGAGGCCGTTCGTTGGAGTATGAAAAGGGGATTCGCGAGGGCGCACCGACGGCCCAGCATGTCCTGGATCGTTGGCATGTCCTGAAAAACTGCCGAGAAGCTCTGGAGCGTCAATTAGGCCGCGACCGTACGGCCATTCTTGAGATCTGCCAAGACCAAGTTCCGATGCCGCCGCCCCCACGAACCCAGAGTGAACAGCTTTGCAGGACAGAACATCAGCAACAACGCCAGAAGGTGTTTGGCCAGATTCATGCGCTTTCCAAAGGTGGCCGCAGTCAACGCGCTATTAGCCGAACACTTCACCTGAGTCGGGGCCGGGTTCGAGGTGCCCTGGCGGCCAAGATGCCACCACCGATCGATCGGCGGCAGCGCCTCCCAGGGATCTTGGAGCCATTCTTACCTTACCTTCAACAACGTTTTGGGGAAGGTGAGCAAAACGCCGGGCAACTCCTGCGGGAGTTGCGCGAGCAGGGGTTTCCTGGCTCGCGCAAACGTGTTGCGCAGTGGATACAGATACGCCGTACCACAGCAGCAAAGATTACGCCAGGCCCGTACATCGCGACCGCAGTGAAGAACGGGCCGATCCCACCGTTCGCTGAGACAATGAGCGGTGAGTCAGATCGGGCGTGGACGTTCCAGCACTTGATCTGGGTCATGCTCCGAGATCAGACCAAGCTCGACACCCAAAATCAACATGTGCTCGCGGCCATCAAAGCTCGGTGTGAGGTCGTGAGCATGGCTCACGACCTCACACAAGCGTTCACGCTGTTGATGCGTGAACGCCAGCTGCAGGCAGTCGAACCCTAGTTCCAATCGGTGAAGATGTGCGGTCTGCCAGACTTCGTGACGTTCGCCTGAGGCCTTGAACGCGATGTTGTGGCGCTGAAAGCGGCTCTCCTCCTGCGGTGGTCCAATGGCCCAGTCGAGGGAATTGTCAACAAGATCAAATTAATTAAACGACAGGCGTATGGCCGGGCCTCATTTCAACTCCTGCGACAGCGTGTGTTGATGGCCGTGTGACGAGCGATCATCAAAAGTGACGGTGAACCCCTCTGGGGGGTTCATTCCAGCCTGCGCATTGCGGACGGGGAAGAAGGAGGTGTTTTGCGTCCGTGCTGCCGTCACCACTGCCTGTGCGATGGGGTGTGCGCTGTGGCTTTCCAGCCCGGCGGCCCTGGCCGTTGCCCCCACCTCGTCGTCGGCCACCACACGGGCCACCGTCATCTTCGCCTGTGTCAGCGTGCCGGTCTTGTCGAAGGCGATAGTGTTCACACGGGCCAGGGCGTCCATTGCCGCGCTGCTCTTGAACAGCACGCCGCCGCGCGCCGCCGCCATCGCGCTGAGGCTTTTCATGGGGGACGTCTGATCGCCCCTCGGCGCGCCTGATTCGCTGACCACGCCTACACCCCTGTCCAAGGAGTTCAGACATGACCAGACCACCTGCGGCATCCTGACGCCTCTGCTGATCACTCTGCTCCTGGGGCCTCTACACCATCTGTTCGGCTAAACGCCCGTGCCCGCCTCGCTGGTGGACTGGTCGAAGGAGGTGTCGGAGAAGGCTGGCGGTAATGCTTTGGAAACAGGGGAAAGTCAGGCTGCGGGGTAAGGGCAAGCACCGTCTGAGCTTAAGGCAACGCGTCAGTGCCGCGCCCTGACGGTTCAGGTTCTGACTGGCGTGCTGGCCGAGCGTCTGGAGGCGCAGTTCAGTGGCCCAGCGGGGGTGCTGCGCACCTGATACACACCGCTTGATCTACCCCTGTCCAAGGAGACCCTCATGTTTGACCATATTCTTGTCCCGATTGACGGCAGTCCGCTCAGTGCGCTCGCCCTGCCGGTGGCTGCCGAAATGGCCCGTTGCCATCACAGTACCTTGACCGTGCTGTACGTCGTGCCCCCACCCCCCACGATCTACGGCGAATCCACCTACACTTTCGATAATACGAAAGCCAGCGCACACGCCAAAGCCGAGGGTCAGCGCCTGCTCGAAGACGCCCGCATGTCGATGGGATCGCCTAACATCCGGCTGCTGTGCCTGCAGGGCGGCAACCCACGAACCGCCCAGGCCATCGCCGATGTGGCCGAGCAGCAGCACTGCTCGCTGGTGGTGATGGGCACCCACGGCCGCAGCGGGCTGGATCGTTTCTTCTTAGGCAGCGTCGCCGAGGGCGTCATGCGCCGGGTCGGCGTGCCGGTGCTGCTGGTACGGGAACCGAAGACCACCGCCGCCGCACCGGATAAAGCAGACGAGTCGCACCGCGCCGCCGCCCCGGAGGTGAGCGCATGACCAGTCACCTCCTTCAGCCGATCACGCCCGGCCTGATCCGTGAACCCAACCTGTCCATTCCTGGACATCTCGGTAGCTCAGTGGAAAGCGATGGTATAGCCAGACAGCGTGCTGGATGATGGTTATCGGGAATTGGTGGCGATAGGGCCTGCGGTCAGTCACTGGCCACCACCATACCGACTAACCTGACAGAACCAGGATGACTGCCTGGCTGGCCGGCACCTCAAGAACAACGACCAGAACGTCTCGGTTTGCCTCCCTGCGCCTAACCGCGTGAATTGGCCGACAGTATCCACATCTTCTCCACGTTCTGGGGCCTGGACATCATCAACAAGAAGACCAGCGAGCACCTGAAATTCAGCATGCTGGGTAACACCGCCATGCACATGCCCGAGCTGGGCTACCTTCGCCCGGGCCTGGAACACATGAGCATGCCGCAGGTTATGGCCCAACTGCCCGGCATGACCGCCGTGACCACCAAGATGATGAAAAGCAGATCGCCGATCTGGACATCCCCACCGTGCCGGAATTCCTCGACCTATTGCAGGTGGCAGGCGTTCATATGTGGGCCTGCAAGATGTCCTTTGACATGATGAAAACCATCGAGGCCGACCTACACCCCGGCGTAAAAGCCGTGATCAGCGCCACCGACTTTATGGAAATCAGCGACGGCGCGCAGATGATGTTTATCTGAGACCCTGTCTGAAGCAGGGGTGACCTCCAGCGCCGGGGGGACTTGCCGCAGACCGAACTGGATGGTCACCTTTCAAGCCACTACCGTCAGGCGGCTGAGGCGCTGCTCCCCATGGAAGAGGCCCTCGCTACGCACGCCCCGTTCAGCGGCGACGTCATGTCGGCCGTGTTCCGGGCGTTCTACCGTGCCAGCGAACTCGCCCAGCTCAAGTCTGGAGAACTGGCTATGTTCCGCACCATCGAATGTTCCGCCCCGGCAGTTGGGAGAGGATCCGTGACGCCCTACCGGGCTGGAGCGCTCGACAGCGCCCGCCAGTGGACCGACCTGAACCCCGAGGAACGCCGGCACCGGGCTGTTGTCGCCCCCCAGCACCTCGACGCGGTCGCCCTGTGGTCTCTGGCGGAAGCACACGCGTACCTGTATGGCCTGGGTGTACCGAGAGGGCGTGATCAGGGCGGCGGGTGTGCGGCTTCCAGCTGGATGATGGCCTTGGCCAGCCAATCGCGGTCGGCCCGGGTGAGGACCGCGGCGCGGGCGTGGGCCAGGGTCACGCCCGCGTTGTGCGGATGATCCGGTGGGTGCTGCTGTCGGGCCAGGCGGTCGTTCAGCTCCTTCAGGCGGGCCCGCAGAGCGATCAGCAGGGCCAGCGGCGGCAGGTGATCCATGAACATCAGGGCGATGTTCCCCGGGGCGTACAGCGGGTCGTCCTGGGCCAGTGAGCGGGTCAGCAGGTGCTGAAAGGCGCTGCGGCCAGCGGGGGTCAGGCTGTAGACCTTGCGGCTGGGCCGCTGGCCATGCTGTTCGAGTCGGCTGTGTACCAGCTGGTGCTGTTCCAGCCGGTCGAGCAGCTGGTACGCGGTGGCTTTCTTCAGTTCGATGATGCGGTGGAAGTTGTTTTCGATAAAGTCGTGCAGTTCGTAGCCGTGCCGGTCCTGGGCATGGAGCAGGCCCAGCAGCAGCAGAGCGCGTTCATCGTCGGGGGGAGCGGCAGCCTTGACCATCACCTTCCATCCTACTATAGTAATGATTGACTAATCAGGAATAATTATCAGGAGGTCTTATGTACGTCGTCATGAACCGTCTTCCGATTCCCGCCGGGCACGCGCCTGCCTTCGAACAGATGTTCACTGCCAGCTTCGAGCACATGAAAGGTGTGCCCGGCCTGCAGCGGATCACCCTGCAGCGCCCCAGCAAGCCGGACCAGCCCTACGTCTCCACTATGGAATTTGAGAATGCCGACGCCTTCAGGGCCTGGATGGGCAGCCCCAGCTTCCGCGCCTCCCACGCCGTGCCGGACGGCACGCCTGAAGGAGCCATGGGCCGGGGCAGCGTCATAGAAACTTTCGACACCATCGCCGACCTGAACTTCACCAGCTAACAAACTCGAGTGCTAGGGGGTCGGAGAAGAAGCAAGAAGGCGTACGCTCAGGTATGGGTGGTGCTCTACAGTTGACGTCCAGAAGCTGTCCCTTACAAAGCAAGGGACGAGCACCCTTAGAAGCGGCGGAAGTCCTGGATCACCAACGTCAAAGAAGTGACCCTCTTGCGCGTTTTAGCCTCGAACGCCCGGGAAACCCCGTTTAGAGTTCGCACCTAACGGATGACCACGAACTACTCGCGCGAAATCAATATTTTCAGGTTGTAGCGATGAACCTTGGTGCTCATAATATCGCGGTGGGGTACTCCTGCGAACTCGTCCCAGACAGTAAAATTTCCAGGGTGTATGCGGGCGCTTGAGGCTGCAACGCGCAGAACGAACCAGCATCAAGCGTTTCAGACGTGGTTCGCCGTTGCGGCAAGGATAGTCTGAAGGGTTGTATTGCTTTAACCGGTGAGCGCCACATGGCCGTGACCATTCCGGAAGGGTCGGCACGGCCTCCCTCTGGCGCACAGATGCGGGGGATAGATATCAAACGCCGCATCCATTCCCTGCCTGTCCGCACCGGTCAGCACAGGATGAACAGGAGGAAACGAGTATGATCGGGACGCTGAACGGGCCGCAGATTGAGCGGCTGCTCCACTCGGAAATGATTGGTAGGATCGGCTGCCACGCGCAGGGGCGCACTTACGTCGTTCCCGTCACGTACGTGTATGAGGACGGCGTCATCTACGGCCACACGCGAGAGGGCCAGAAAGTCCAGATGATGCGAGAGAACCCTGAGGTTTGCTTCGAGGTCGACCACCTGGACGGCCTCTCGAACTGGCAGAGTGTCATCTGCCAGGGGCACTTCGAGGAACTGGCGGGCGAGGACGCGGCCCACGCCATGCAACGCCTGCTCGACCGCCTGATGCCGGTGGTCGTGAACGAGAGCAGCCACCCGCATGGATCGCTGGCCGCCGGTTCCACCAGCGGTCACGGCGCTCCTGGGACGGGTGCTGTAAGGTACGGCATCCGTGTGGCAGAAATGACTGGCCGCTATGAGAAGACCTGACGGTGGGATTGTGTTGCCTTAACTGGCTCCATGACAGAACGGGGCAGAGGTGTCCTGTGGTTCGGTACATCTCAGGTCTACACCAAGTCCGAGCTCGCCGAGGGGAATATTGACCGGGCCGGGAAGATGTCCTCCTAGGTACTCCTGCGGCTCACGAACGTCAATGATCCGTGCGCCGCGTTTGAGCCACTCGCCGACTTCATTGGGAAAGATGTCGTGCATGCTCAGCCCTGCTTCACGGGAAGGCCCGCACTCTTCCAGGCGGTGATGCCGCCGGACAGGTTCCGGGCGTCGTAGCCCTGGGTCTTAAGCTGCCGGGCCGCGATTCCCGAACGGTGGCCGCTGGCGCACTGGCAGACGATGACCTGATCCATCGGCAGGCTGTCGAGCTGACCCGCCAGCTGCTCAACGGGGAGGTGCTTGCTGCCGGGGACCCAGAGGGTCTGCCGCTCCGCCTTCGAGCGCACGTCCAGCAGCAGTGCGCCGCTGCTCAGCAGCTTGTGTGTCTCGGCGGCAGACACGGTGGTGCTGCCGGTCCCACCACCCAGCAGCCCTCTCAACCAGGCCACCATGTCAGGCCACCGCCCCGGACTGACAGGCCCAGGCGTCGTAGCCACCGTCCAGTTCGGCGACGTTCTCAAAGCCCTCGGCCCGCAGCAGGCTCACGGCGGCGGCACTCCTGCTGCCATCCTGGCAATACACCAGCACCGGCTGGTCACGGGGCAGTTCCGAGACGTGGGTCATCAGGCGGCCCGCGTGCAGTTGGTGGGCGTCCGGCAGATGCCCGGTGTCGTATTCGCCCGAACGTCGAGAAGATACGCCCGGTCCAGGTCAGGCCGCTGCTCCACCGGAACCGCCGCGTGTGGTTCCAGACTCAGCCCTTCGAACGAGGCCACGAAGCCCACCACCCGGTCCACGCCGACCATCTAGAGGCAGCGTCTCAACGCCTCCGCCTGCTCCGCGCTCCGGGCATAAAGGACGTCGCCTTGATGTCACTTCTCACGGATCACCCGACCTGCGCCGGACCAGCCCAGTTTTTGGAGAACCTATGCCGCCCACAGCCCTTGTCCGCCCGACCGCCGACGACACGCTTCAGCTGATTCAGAGCGACCACGTTGGTGGCCCAGAGCTGAGACCTGCTGAGCGCCGTCCAAGCGCGAAGAACGTCAGCAGCGTCCGGTTGAAACCCGCCCCGAGGGCGACTCATCCAGATGTTGCTTTACCGCTGCGCCCTAAGTGGCCGGACCGACATGACTGACCGTGGTACTCCGAGGGTGGCCAGCAGGCCTGAACAGCAGCTTGTTGATCCCTCCCGCCTGACCACCGAACAGGTGGGCCAGGCACAGCACGTCGACCCGGCACAGGGTCTCAGTGATGCTGAGGCGCTGATTCGGCTGGCTCGGCTCGGCCCCAACGAACTGGAGGCCGAGCCGCCCATTCCCGCGTGGCGGCGCGTCTTGGCGCAGTTCCAGGACGCGCTGGTGATCCTGCTGCTGGTCGCCACAGCCATCTCGGTCGGTGTGTGGCTGTACGAGCGCGGCACCGCCTTGCCCTACGAGGCGCTGGCGATCTTCGCCATCGTGCTGATCAACGCTGTGCTGGGCTACGTGCAGGAGGGGCGGGCCGAGCAGGCAGTGGCGGCCCTGCGCACCATGTCGGCGGCGAACGCGCGGGTGCTGCGCAGCGGTGAGCTCCGCTCGGTGCCCGCCCGCGAGGTGGTGCCCGGCGACGTGCTGTCGCTGGAGGAGGGCGACACGCTGCCCGCCGACGCCCGACTGACGCAGGCGGTGGCCCTGCGGACGCTGGAAGCGGCGCTGACGGGTGAGAGTCTGCCCACAGAGAAGGACACCCAGCCACTAGAAGAGGCCGTGAGCGCGCTAGGCGACCGTCACAACATGGTGTTCTCAGGCACCGCCGTGAGTAGCGGCAGAGGCCGGGCTATCGTGACTGCCACGGGCATGGACACTGAAATAGGACGAATCGCCGGATTGCTGAAACGCACCGCAGCCGAAGCGACTCCACTGCAACAGGAGCTCGACCGTACCGGCCGGACGCTGGGACTGGCCGTGCTGGTGATCGCCGTGGTGATGATCGTGACCATAGGGCTGGTTGACGGTGTGCGCGACTTCTCCGGCTTCGTGGACGTGCTGATCCTGGGCGTGGCTCTGGCCGTCGCAGCGGTGCCCGAGGGCCTGCCCGCCATCACGTCGGTGGTGCTGGCCCTCGGCACCCAGCGCATGGCCAAGCACCACGCCATCGTGCGTCGCCTGCCAGCCGTCGAGACCCTCGGGTCGGCCAGTGTGATTGCCTCGGACAAGACCGGCACGCTGACCCGCAACGAAATGACGGTCCGGGTGGTCGTGACGGCCAGCGGCGTGACCGACCTCTCCGGCAGCGGCTATGGGCCGAAAGGCGACCTGAGCACCACTGGGAGGCCACTGGGCCGGGGCTTCCAGCGCGAGGAAGTGGAGCGGGTGCTGGTCGGGGCCGCCCTCGCCAACAACGCGGCGGTGCAGCAGCAAGGCGGACGCTGGAGTATTCAGGGTGACCCCACTGAGGGGGCCCTGATCGTGGCGGCGCACAAGGCGGGCTTCACCTCGGAGAGGCTCCAGGCCCGCTTCGTCCGGGTGGCCGAGGTGCCCTTCTCCTCCGAGCGTAAACGGATAAGCACCGTGCATACGGACGCCAGACAGCCCGGCAAGCTGACCCTGTTCAGCAAAGGAGCGCCCAACGTGCTGCTGGAGCGCTGCACAGCCGAACTGATCGGCACTAGAGCACACCCACTGAGTGAAAAGCGCCGCGCGGCCATCCGCGCCGCAAACGAGGCACTGGCGGCCCAGGCACTGCGGACGCTCGGCGTGGCGACCCGCACGCTGCCGGGGAACGCCCTTCACCGCGAGGCCACCGAAGCCCTGGAGAGCGAACTGGTGTTCCTTGGCCTGATCGGCATGATCGACCCGCCGCGCACCGAAGCCAGAGACGCTGTGGCCCGGGCACGCCAGGCTGGCATCCGCCCAATGATGATC
Organism: Deinococcus detaillensis; assembly: GCF_007280555.1. Taxonomy (NCBI): domain Bacteria; kingdom Thermotogati; phylum Deinococcota; class Deinococci; order Deinococcales; family Deinococcaceae; genus Deinococcus; species Deinococcus detaillensis. Next base: position 13,799 of record NZ_VKDB01000009.1, read on the forward strand.
ACCGGCGACCATCCCAGCACGGCGGTGGCCATCGCTACCGAACTGGGTATCGTGCAGGCAGGCGCGCAGGCCATGACCGGCGCGGAACTCTCGCAGCTATCCGATCTCGAGTTGGAACGGGTGGTGCAAGAGATCAGCGTCTACGCGCGGGTCGATCCTGAGCACAAACTGCGGATTGTGCAGGCCCTGCAACGCGGCGGGGAGGTCGTGGCCATGACTGGCGACGGCGTCAACGACGCGCCCGCCCTTCGGGCAGCCGATATCGGCGTGGCCATGGGAATCACCGGTACCGACGTGTCCAAGGAAGCCGCCGACATGGTGCTGACCGACGATAACTTCGCCACCATCGTTGCGGCAATCGAGGAGGGACGCGGCATCTTTGACAACATCCAAAAATTCCTGCGCTATCTGCTGTCATCGAACCTGGGCGAGGTCATGACCATGTTCTTCGGCGTGGTCTTCGCCTCCCTTCTCGGGCTGGTGGGCGGGCCGGGCGAGGTCGCGCTGCCGCTGCTGGCGACCCAGCTCCTCTGGATCAACTTGGTGACCGACGGTGCCCCCGCTCTGGCGCTGGGCCTCGGTCACGCCGACCCTGACGTGATGACTCGCCCGCCACGCCCCAAAGCCCAGGGGGTGATCACCCCCGAGATGTGGCGCGGCATCGTCTTTGTTGGCCTCATCGTTGCGGTGGGCACCTTGGGCGTGCTTGACGCCTCGCTACCTGGCGGGTTGATCACGGGCACAGGTACGCTGACCTTTGCCCGCACCATGGCCTTCACCACCCTGATGCTCTTCCAGCTCTTCAACGTTTTCAGTGCCCGCTCGGACACCCGCAGCGCCTTTCATGGCCTGTTCCGCAACCGCTGGCTGTGGGGCGCGGTGGCGCTCTCGTTGGGGCTGCACGCGCTGGTTCTGTATCTTCACCCGCTGCAACAGGCCTTCGGGACGACCGCCCTAGGTTGGAATGATTGGCTGGTGTGCACGGCCGTGGCCTCATCGGTGCTGTGGCTGCGTGAACTGACCAAACTCGTCAAGCGCAGCTGGACGCGGGGAGTGCTCGCCATTCGTCAGCAAGGGTGAGCAGGATGCGTTCAAGCATCTCTTCTCACCCTTGCTGATGCCCGAGTTCCGACTATTGCGCGGTGTACCCGCCGTCCACGACGACCTCAGATCCTGTCATGAAAGATGCGTCGTCGGAGGCCAAGAAAGCGATCACGGCGGCGACCTCCTCGCTGCGGCCCAGGCGGCCAATCGGGTGCAGGGCAACGAGTCCGGCGAGCACCTGATCGTGCTGTCCTGACCGGTCAGCATAGTCTTGCACCAGCGGCGTGTCGATGAAACCCGGATGCACCGAGTTCACCCGGATTCCCAGTTTCGCTACCTGGAGGGCAGTCGCTTTGGTCAGCAGCCGTACCGCCCCCTTGCTGGCATGGTAGGCCGCCGCGTCCGCCGACCCGACCAGGCCGTAAATACTGGAGATGTTCACGATCGCGCCGCCGCCGGTCGCCTTCATGAGGCGCAGGGCCTCGCGCGTACACAGGAAGACCCCGTCGAGGTTCACGGCCAGCAGCGCACGCCAGTCGGCTAGGGCGATGTTCTCGATAGGGCCGCTCGGCCCACTTGTACCCGCGTTGTTCACCAGTACGTCGATGCGCCCGTGGTGGGTCTCAATCTGCGCGAAGACGTCGCGCACGGCGGCCTCGTCCGCAACGTCGCAGGCGTAGGCTTGCGCAAATCCGCCCGCTCCGATGAGCTGATCAGCGGCCGCCTGCGCTTCCTCGTATTTGAGGTCCAGGATCATGACGGCTCCGCCCTCGGCCGCCATCCGGCGCGCGGTGGCCTCACCGATGCCCTTTGCACCGCCAGTCACGACACAGACCTTGTCCTTGAAACGGGTCATACGCGTCCTCCTGCTCCGTCTGGAGCTGTTGAAACTGCGGGATGTGATTTCAACCGTCAATGCCCCAATTTACTCAGGGTGTCCGTGATGACCACCACTTCCGGCAGGGTGGTGTGTTCCGAAACGGTGATGGTGCAGCCGTGCGTGCATGGCGTCTTTCACGAGCATGGTGGCCCTCCGTGCTGCCAGCCTGTGCCCGCGCCATTACTGCCGCGTTACGGGTCAGGACAGACGGTCATCGGCGTCATTTCCAGAGCACCACCGGCGGTGCCTCGACCAGCGTTTTGAGCAGATCCTTGACAGTCACGACCCCGACCAGCCGGTCCTGAGCGTCGATCACCGGTAAGCCGCGCACGTCATGTTGCAGCATCAGGAAAGCGGCCCGCTCAATGGGCATGTCGGGCCGGATCTGCTCGGTGGTGGGCACTGCGTACTCGCTGACCTGAGCATCGGGAGGTGCCGTGCCCAGGCGCAGATCGGAGGCCAGTAATAATCCCAGCAGCCGCTGACCGTCCACGACCGGCAAGCAGCGCAGGCCACTGGACTCCATCAGAAGCAGCGCCGGGCCAAGCGGCGTCTGCGCTTCTACCGAAATGATGGCGGTACTCATCTGTTCACGAACGCGCATGAGGAACTCCTTCCGGGTGGCGTCCGAACCCATTCAAGCTGAGAGGACTGTCCAGCGCGACCCATCTGAGAGCAATGTCGGGCGGCGGGCTTACCAAGCCATTACCGCTGCCGGAATGCGCTGGAAATTCCCCTGCATCTCCAGACGCAGAAGGTCCACTCAACAGGCGCAGATTGACCTGCTGCGCGAGGTGGCCGGACGGAACCGCCGCCGGCAAAGTGACGTCAGCAAACGTGGTCATCCTTGATTCAGGATGATTACCGTATGCTTGCCGATGAGGTTGACAGGTTGAGCGAAACAGGCGCACAGTCACTATTCTCAGACTCGGTGCGGCACTGGAGCCGGTCTGGGCATCCAGGCAACCCCCCCACAGAGCTGCCAGCTCCGTGAGCACCACGACGCCGAGGCCGAGCAACAGATGAGGGACTTCCACGACCCAGGGGGCATCACCGTGCAACAGCTGCTGCTGCATGGTCCCGATCGTGAGCAGGGCCAGCAGCGGCAGCCTAGCACCCGCCAAGTGGCCAGGATGTACAACGGCGAACCGAAACCGACCGCCCCGGCCAGCAGAAAACTGGTGCTGGGAAAACCTCCGAAAAAGGCCACCAGGAACGAGAAGGCGGCGGCATTGGGCATCGCCACATGCTGAATGAACCAGGCGTAGCCGACGTGCACGTCTGGGTGGGGGAGATCCCGCCATTCTTGGCCAGGGCTTTTCAGGAAGCCCGTGACGGCCATGCCCGCTTTGTCGACCACCCAGATGCACGTCGGATTGTTGACCTTCCCCCAACCTACGATCAACCACTCGTGGCCCACATACAGGCGCAGCGGCGGCAGGTCGGTTGAGATCATGCAGCAGATCCCAGATCGCCTCGTTGGCTTCGGGAACACTGAAAAAGGCGCGGTTGCGTAAGGGAGCTAGAATGCGCCGTTCAACGATCTGGACATGAACTTCCACCAGGGCTTTATCTCTGGGTTTGCGGACGCGGGTGGGAATGACGGCAACATCGTAATGCTGAGCGAATTCCTGATAACTGCGGTTGAGTTCCGGTTCGTAGCGGCTGGCGTGCGTAACGCCAGCCTTGAGATTGTCCGGCACGATCACCTCAGGAACACCGCCGAAAGATGCCAGCGCCCGGATGTGCGACGAGATCCAGTCGTCACTGTTTTGCGTTCGGGTGACTTCGGCGTAGGTGTAGTTGCTGGCCCCCAAGGTGGCCACGAAAACCTGTGCTGGATGGATAATTCCAGTACCTGGATGGGTAAGCGGGAGTGTGAGACCCGCATAATCGACGAATAGCTTCTCGCCTGCCCGGTGCGTCTGACGCATGGTCAGCCCCTGGGTGCCCTTCCACTTTCGGTAATTGTCGTTGAAGGTCGCGTACTGCCAACCATCGGGATGTTTCTGTCTGTACTCTTCCCAGAGCAGTTGCCGGGTCACACCTTTGCGGCGTAATTCCTGATCGATCTGTAACCAGTCCGGCTCGTGGGCGAGCCGGGTTACGGACTGATCCCGGCGGCAAAACAGGAGATCTTCGAGCTGGACATCGTCCAGCTCTGGGGGGAGAGGCCAAATGACATTCACCTGCTGGGCACGGATCACGTAATCCTGCACGGTACTTCGGGCCAGCCCCACACTTTGCCCGATCAGGCGGTCACTCAGACCCAGTTCCAACGGTTGTGTTGCCTTAATCGGGTCGGGCTAAGCTGACTCGCCATGACCGACCCGAAGCCCTACCGCCACCGTTTCACAATGACCATCATCCAGCACGCCGTCTGGCTCTACCACCGCTTTCCGCTCAGCTACAGAGATGTTCAAGAATTGCTGCACCAGCGTGGCATCCAGGTCAGCCACGAGACAATCCGCGAATGGTGCATTAAGTTTGGTCCCCTCTTCGCTGAACATCTTCGCCACCGGGAACCCCGGCGGGGTTCCCGGTGGTACTTGGACGAGGTCTGTACGAAGGTGGATGGTGTTCGACACTGGCTCTGGAGGGCCGTGGACGAATATGGCTTCGTGCTCGACATTTTGCTCCAGCGACACCGGGACACTGAAGCTGCAAAGACCTTCCTGATAAGGCTATTGGGTGAATATAACGTTCCAGAGGTCATTCATACCGATCAGCTTCAGAGCTACGGAGCTGCGATTCGTCAGGTCCCGAGCCTGGCTGACGTCGACCATCAGGAGGTGATCTCCAAGGCCCGTTGTAACAATATCGTCGAGCAGGAACATCGATCCACACGGCGACAAGAGCGCAATCAGCAGGGGTTCAGACGACGGAAACGCGCTCAAGAGTTCCTGAGTTTGCATGCCCGAATCACCAACCTCCACCATCATTCCCGCACCAGTGTTTGCGCCGTAGTGAGAACAAGTAATCAGAAACGAGCGTTCCAGACATGGTCAACCGTCGCGGCAGGGGTGGCCTGAACCTCAGGCTACCCCTGCCCTTCGTCTGCCGCAGGCCAAGTTAAGGCAACACAACCACGCCAAGTATGTCCAGAAGAGGCAATCCCTACGACAACGCTCGCATGGAAAGTTTCTACAAAACTCTCAAAACAGAGGAGGTCGATCTTCAAGATTATGCTGATCTGGACGATGCACAGCGCCATGTGAACCACTTCATCGGTAAGCTTTACAACCAAGAACGCCTGCATTCCAGTCTCGGCTACGTCCCACCTGCCGAGTTCGCCGCCCGCTATCATCCAGCCTAGAAGTGACTTGCCTGCTGGTCCTGCGCTTTGGGTTCACTCCAAGACGCTCGAAGCGTTGCACGATCTGGTCAAGCTCGGCATGGTGCGCTACATCGGTGCGTCCAATCACTTTGCGTATCAAATTGCACGGGCACAGTACTTGGCCGACTTCAAGGGTTGGACGCGGTTTGTGAGCGTGCAAGACCAGTACAACCTGCTTTACCGGGAAGAAGAGCGGGAGATGTTGCCACTGTGCCGTGAGGAAGGCATTGGATTCCTGCCGTGGAGTCCACTGGCACGGGGCTATCTGGCGGGTAATCGCCGGGGCAGTGAGGGACGAACCACCCGTGGGAGCAGCGACACCATGAGTAAGGCGTTGTTCGGCAGCGAAACCGACGAAGCGGTGATGAGCGCGGTGGAGGTTGTGGCCCAGGCGCACGGTGTGCGGCCCTCACAGGTGGCGTTGGCTTGGACCCTGCATCAAGAAGGAGTGACTGCGCCGATTATCGGGGCCAGCAAGATGAATCACTTGGAAGAAGCGGTGGCAGCCGAAGCGCTTAGTCTCAGCGCTGAGGAACTTCAGGAGTTGGCTGCCCCGTACCGGCCCCGCTCTAGCACCCTCTCGTGAAGAACAGCACCGTTTGATAAGAGTTCTTATCAAAAAATGAATATATAAAAGATGTAAGTCGTTTACTCGCCCAGTTCACGGCGGAGTTTCATCTCGGCCTTCTCGCGTTTGAGTTCCGCGACTTTACGAGCTACCTGCTTGCTGTAGGTATCGTCAGCAAGTAGCATCAAACAGGCTTCAACCAGATCCTGCATCTGAATCTTTTGGCCTGCAACAGCCCGTTGGTATAGAAACTCATCAGCGTAATCGGCTTCACGCGGTTAGGCACAGAGAGGCAAACCGAGACGTCCTGGTCGTTATTCTTGGGGTGTCAGCCAGCCAGGCAGTCACCCTCACCACATTGATTGCTGCGGCGACGGTGGCATGTTGAAGTGCTGTTTTTGCCAGTCCCACATAGCGGGTACGCCGGAGTCCAAACGCTCGAATCCCCTGAGAAAGCGTGCCCTCGATCCCTGCACGCACGTGATACCGGGCCAACCAAGTCGCGGACTGCTCCTCTTGTCGTGCCCAGAGCAGCGCTTCGTGCTGCTCCCTAGGATGCAGCACAATATGGCGTGGCGAGCTTTTTGCTCGTGTGCACAACGACCGAGCAGCACACGAGGAACAGTCGGATCGGCTGAATTGCAGTTGGATGATCTCGTTTCCGAAAGCGTCCTTTCCAGGACGCCATTTTGTCGAAGATTTGCCCTCTGGGCAGGTGGCCCGCTGCCGATCCCAATCGATCGAAAAATGCGGCAGATCATAACCCTGACCGGCTTTGGCTTGCCAACTGCTATTGACCCTCATTGGACCAATCAGGGTAATTTGCTGCTGCTGACTGGTGACCAGCAGTTCGGCATCGGTGTACCCGGCATCCACCAGATGCTCCTGAGGGCATAACTCTTTCTTGGCGAGTTTTTGTTGAATGGCATGTGTACTGGCCACATCGGGAATCTCGGCAAAGCAGGTCTCACTGTCCACAATCAAATGAACGCCGTCCTGATCGCAGGTCTCTGTGTAATGCACTTTGTATCCCAGCCATTTCACGCCCCGCTTATCGCTGAAATGGGCTTCCGGATCGTACGGCGAATGAACGCACTCACCCGTCGGCAGCCATTCCCCAGGCTCTTTCCAACGGCAAGCTTCCGCTTGCCGTTCAAAGTGGTGCTCCCAAACCCGTCGCAGTATCTGTACAGCACGACGTTCCCACAAGATGTTCAGCGACGGATCGGTGTCATACGCCCGAATCGCATCCAGCAAGGTGAAGCCGTCCTGACCCACCTGAAGGAGATAGGTCGTGCGAGCCGACGGGGCGTGTGGCAGGTGTTTTTCTTCGATCCGCCACGAATACCGGTCAAACCAGGCGGAAAAGAGCTTTCGCACGCTGAGCCGGTTGCCGCCGCTCAGCGTTTTCAGGCTCTCAGCGTCCAGTCGTGCGTTCCCCGCTTCGGCGCATGCTGCCACCCGCTTACCCCAGATGAGTGCGCCCAGGCGCTCGCGGTCTCCGTCATTCGCCAGATACTTGGGGCTTACCGTCTCGGAGAGGTCTCCGAGAATAGTCATTAATATTTCGCTGTATGTTCCTTCGCCGGTGCCGGCCTCCCCGTAGAGCCAGAGCAGCAAGCGCAGCGAAGCCGCGCCCGAGAGGGCGTATCCTGCCACGTCTTGCAAGGTCAAGACGAGGTCGCTATCACCGGCATAATCGATACTTTTATGACGCACTCAGGCGAACTGCCGCCGACTTTCACAAGTAACCTGTTAGCCTGAGCACATGACCATGGAGATCATGGCCGCACGACTGGATCTGAGTGGCCGCGCCGAACGTCTGGCCCGTTTGGATCCCGATGCCCTACGCAAAGACGCTCTACGCTGGGCACGGGACACGGATGAAGAGGGTTTGTGGTCATTGACCGAGTCTTTCCTGGTAACGCGGGGCAGTCGGGGAGCGCGGGTCAGCCCCCATACCCTGACGAGTTATCGCCAGGGCTTGCGAACCTTTCTGGCTTGGGCGGTGCCGGGTGGCGTGAGTTTACTGCGACCCCGACCTAACGACGGCTACTCTTAAGCCCGGCATCTGGAAGACAGAGGGTTAATGCCGGGCAGCGTCAAGATCAGGCTGGCCGCCGCGCGAGCGTTGTACGGAGCACTCCGCTGGGCCGGGGCCAGCGACGCCGCGCCGCTGACCGACGTACGGGCGGCGCGTGATCCGGTACCGGCCTGGGAAAAACGCAAGCCTTATAGTCAGGCGGACATAAAGAAATTACTGATACGAGCTGATCCACAGCAGACCGTTATCTTGCTGCTGGACGCGCACTGCGGCCTGAGGGTCTCCGAGATGCTGGCACTGACCCACACCGACGTGCACCTGGACGGCGAGCGGCCCTACCTCAGTGTGATGAGCAAACGGCAAAAACGTCAGGAGGTGCCGCTGAGTCAATCTACTGAGCAGGCGCTACGGCAGTGGCTGACCATGGCCCCACAACTTGGGATACAGGTGCTGACCCTGAAAACCCGCAAAGGCGTCAGTGATCAACTCCGCAAGCTGTGCGCAGTTTCTGAAGTCCGTTACGATGGGCGGCACGTTCATGGCCTGCGCCACACGGCGGGGACGGAGATTTACCGCCAGACCCGCGATCTGCTGGAAGTGCGCGACCACCTGCGCCACGCCAGCATGGACACCAGCGCCATCTACGTCAACCACGTCCGCACCCAGGACAAGGCAATCAACCGTGACTGGTAACCGCAGACCACTTCAGGTACTGCCAGCACACGCTGAACCAGCGGGCAGGCTGGGCAGGAAGCATCCAGATCGCCGATGCTGAAAAAACCAAAAATATGTAGATCAGCGGCGTACTCTCAACTCGGCAATGGCATCGATCCACTGCTCACGGGCATCCTGATACGTGGTCACCAGATACAGCAGTGCGCCGATGGCTTCTTCCTGCGTGACCTCCTCAACGAAGTGATCTTGCAGATCGAGCAGCGCTTGCAAGAATTGCTTGCGGGTCTGAAGATCCACGCGGGCATGCACCAATTTGGTGGGCCGAACACTCGGCTCGGCTTGCTGCTGTGACGCCAATCGTCGCGGGCGCGCTGGCGACTGAATACTCTCAGCACTGACCACTTCCGGGGTCAATGCCGCTTTGAGACCGCTGCCGACTTTGCCAAGCTCAGAGAACTTGCCGCTCACGCCAGCCCCCGGAAGACTTCCTCGCAGTCCTGCCAGCAGCTCTTGGCCAGGCGGTTTCCTCTGACGTCACGTACCAGTACCCCCTGTTCCGTTGCGTCCCTGAACGCTTCTGAGTAGCGCACTGTGGCCTGAATCGGTGCAGGACCAACATCTGCCAGGGCGGTACGGGCATCTTCGAGTTTGCGGCCTGGCCGGGTCATGGTGAGCACGACTCTGGCCTTCCCAAGTGCTGGGTCCACGTCTCTCAGAACATCCAGGGTCTGAACCAGCGTGGTCATCGTCATGAACTCGGCCGCCACCGGGATCACCACGACGTCGCTGCTCTTGTACAGATCTCGCATGGACGCCTGATCCATGCCGCCGCGTGAGTCAATGACCACATGCTCATGCCTCGGCGCTTCCCTGGCCAGTTCCATGACTCCGGCCACGGTAAAGGGCATCTTCCCACTACGGCTCCAGGTCGTGGCGTTGCGGGTTTCATCTTCATCCACCAGAAGAGTCTTTCCCTGTCTGGCAAGCATTGCGGCCAGATGAACAGCCAACGTTGTTTTTCCAACACCACCTTTACGACTCAACACGCCAATGATCATGTTGCAATCTTGACATAAATTGAGCTGAACAGTTGAAGATAGAATTTACTTGATAAGTGACAAATCAACAAACGAACAAAGTTACAACTTGGACTGAGTATAAAAATGGAAGTGATGGCACCTCATCAGGAAAGGTGGCATCTCTCGCGTATATATTCTTTGCTCTCCATCCCTCACTTCGTCCAACCAAATCCCTCACTTCGTCCAACTTTACGCCTCACTTCGTCCAACTTTGGAGACCAACTTCCCTCACTTCGTCCAACTTCTACTCCGGTTCAAGCCACGAACCTGTGGATAACTGCCCCAAATCTAGCCAAAACCCCGTTAGACCCACTCCAAAACTTGGACGAAGTGAGGGAAGTTTTTGGACGAAGTGAGGGATACCCTTGGACGAAGTGAGGCATATTCACCTTGGATCTCCCAAAAACACAGCGCATATACCACGCATACTTCTCCCTTGATTGATCAATCAATATCTTTAGTAGTACTTGATATGATCAATCAAGCATGCTGGACCCTCCACGAACCAACACTGAACCGATACGGGTCAATGAACTGGACCTAACCCGCGCTGGAATCATAAGTGTGCAAAAAGTGATGCCAAGCGGGTTTTGCATCAGCGGGCATAATCTTTGATTCAGAAATACCCTCTGAGTCATCATTCCTTTCACTGATTTCTGGAGAATGCTCACTAAAAACTCATATACTCTTGACATACCTCCACTGCCACGATTGAGCCGCCTGCATGCCACCTCCAACCTCTTTTCAGTCCAAGTAAGAACCATCTCCCATCTGAATCATGGGTCTGTCAAGAGTTTTTACAACACATCAGGCGACAGCAGTGATCCCAGAGGTCATCTGTGGCCCAGTATTTCTGAGGCACATGCCGGTACATCTACTCTCGCAGTTCGAGGTCACTTACCAGAGAATGCCAAGTCACGACCTGAATCATGATCTGCTCGTCTTCAGGCGACAGCACCAAGGATTCCACAGTTGCCAGCCTCCGATAGAGGTCTCCCACTGCCCGGTGAAGATCCGGACAGCGGGAGACCAGATCATCCACCCTCAGATCCATCAGAGTGACCTGGCGCTGCGCCTCACTGGGATCAAGGCGCTCCAACTGGGTCACCACGTAGCGGTGATGGACCACTGCGCGCCACCGCTCCAACTGGCTGATCGAGACGGTGAAATCGGGAATCCCTTCTGGTTGCCCGGAGTTGCAGAGCTGCCAGGCCGTCCGCTCAGCGGCAGGCAGACACTTGACGATTTCGTGTAACCAGCGCTCCCCTGCCCGGCGACGCGGATCTTGGGGACGGTGCAGCCACGCCCAGACGGGCACGGTCAGTTCAAGCAGTGGAGACTGCCGGGGCAAATTCCGGTCAGCCCTGGTGATCTCGGCAGACCATTTCTGCGGACTGGCTTCCAATGCCACCACCTGAGACACCGGACGTGCTTTCCAGATGACTGGAGCGGGAGGTTGAAGCGGTGGAGCGCGCCGAGCGTCCGCTGTCTGGTTGACGAGCTGAACCAGCGACTCAGGCACAAACCGGTGGCCCCGCCGCAGATTGCGCCGGATCTGAGCATTCACCAGTTCGGTATCGGCGTTGGTCGTTTTGGTTGTGGCGTAGGCCAGACAAGCGTCCCAGTATTGACGCAGCGCCCAAAGGATCCGTCCGAGCGGGGCTGAAACACCTGTGCTTGGGTCTTTGACCCGCTGGCTCCACTGCCGCACATCCTCTCTCCAGAGTTCCAAGCCACGCTTGAAGTCGCTCGGTGGACGGGTCACGTCGTACAGCTCATAAAGCGCTTCCCGGAAGAGATACGCCCTCCAGAGGAGCTGGGGCGGTGACGTCGCACTTTCTCCCCCCTCCACTTTCAGGAGCGCCCAGAATGCCAGGTCCGCTGGCGTCAAGTTTCGCCAGCGGCGCAGCACCAGGGTCCGCAGACTCAGGTACGGGTAGGCCGCCGCACCGAACTGGCGCAACGCCTGGGCCTGCCCGATCGCGTCATCCTCCCAGCGCTCCAGCATCACCCGCGCCGCCAGCGTCAGCACGTCCCGGTCCACCACCTGCAGAACATGCCGTTTGTCCACGACGAAAATGGCAGACGGCCACCGCGCCTTGGCTGCCTGAAACTGCTCGACGTTCATATCGAGTGCCACCTGCTTGGTCTCCGGCAGGTCAGTCATAAATCCTGGTAAATCCACCTGGTCGGCTTTGCCCTGGATGATGCTACTCACCTTCCGGAGGGCCAGGATGCGCCCGGTATCGAGATCGACCGCCACCAGAAAACGTGATTTGGCGATGTAGATATCATCAAGTCCGAGCCGTTCAATGCGGCTGACCTCGGGTTCAGGCACGGTCCGGGGAGACTGGTCTGCCGGTGAAGAAAGCCGCCGCCGGGCTGCGTCATGGAGCCGCTGGACTGCCGATGGGGAAAGCAGCAGCCGAGCCGCCAGGCCCCGCTGAGGTTCGAGTCCCCGTCGGCGAACAATGTAGCGGGCCAAAGCACCGGTCACTCTGCCCTGACGGTCCGGCAACTCGCACATCACCAGCAACCCGGTGTCCGGACAGGTCGCTCGCCCCTCGGTGATCGTCAATCGCACCGGATGGTCTCCGAATGGCAGGTGCAGCACGGTGATCGGTGGATCATGCCGCACGGCGTGCCTGCCCTGGCAGTGCGGACACAGCACGGTCTCGACTGCACGTACGACAACGTCGTATGGCCCGGTCTCGTCCCCCTCAGCGGGCAACAGCACCTCAACCAGAGTGAGTTGATCGCCCAGCGGCATGAATGGGATAGCATCCACCCACCCAATATGACGCAGCTGTATCCCGCCTTCACCGCCCTCCTCTACCTTCAGGAGTTGACCCGCACACTGAGCACAGAGCCGGTGGACTCCACGAACAACGCCCCACGGTCGTTTGCTCGCTGGATGCTGCCGGAACAGCAACTGCTGGCGGCCCTGACCGTTCACGGCGTGAGCGCGGACGCCATCGCCAAGGTGGTGCAACGCACCCGGAACGCCATCGAACGCCGGAATCAGGATATTGAGGCAGGAAAGACCCGGGCTGCGTCCATCAAGGATCTGCCGCTCAGTCCCCTGAAACTCAGCGAGCGCGACGTGGAACTGCTGATCCGCTGGGCTGAGCCGCCGCTGCGTAACCCACTCGGCTGGCAATACGGTGCGCCCTGGGTCACCGATGTGCTGGCTCCGTCGACGCACCCGGTTCTGCGGATCGTCGAAGTGCATCCGGATCAGTCGCCGCTGAAGACCACCGGACGGGAACCGAGGGACGCGGCGTATGAGGAGATGGCGGCGCGGGTCACCTGGGTCGATGTGGCTACCCGCCTGACGCATCAGTCCGGCCAGATCCTGCTGCCCTGGCCAGATGATCACCAGACCCAGCAGCTGGCCATCCGGGAGGCCCTGCGGCGCGCCAAGGGCAAATCACCGCCGAAACGAACCGTCCTCGAGTTCCCCTTCCGTGACCCCCGGCAACAGCAACAGGCGACGGTCCTGATCGACCGCCCAGAAGCCTGGTTCCTGGCGGACATCGCCAAAGTGCAGGCCCAGGTCGTCGTCCTGGTGATCCCGGCGCTGCTGGCTCCGGCGGACCCACGTCCACCGCCAGTCCCTCCGACCCAGAGACCTGTATGGCCTCACCTCCTGACGAAAGCGGAACTGCCCGCTCTGCTACGGGCTGTATCGCCAGCCGCCGCCAAAGTGAACTGGGCGAACCGGGAGCACCTGATCGAGCGTTGGAGTGAGAAGCGGCGAGTCGAGGTCATCCAGCAGCACGGCGTTCCCAATACGACCCACATACCTGCGAGACTGGACTGGCCAGCCCTGCGGATTCTTCCACCCAGCGGTCAGGTGGTGGCCCACCGAAAGGAATTGCTCGTCCGGGCTGCCGTCTGGTACAGCCTGACGCAGCAGCGGACAGCCCATTTGCCTGAAGACCTGACGCAGCACCTGGATACGCTACTGCCCCGTCATGCCTCAGACCATGTCTCGCTGATCTGTGACGCCTTGACCGGTCCCGGTCCAACATCCGTTCCCACATCTGAGGCCGTGCTGGCCCGGATCTGGGCAGATGTCCGACACCTCAGTGACCCAGGCCCAAGTGACCTTCAGTTCGCCGTCGGCACCCACGAGATCATGGACTACATCGGTCACTGACAGGTCAATACGGAGCGAAGAGCACAGGAGGAGCGCTCAAAGAACATCGAACTTCCTCAGACATGAAGAGAATTCCTTTCGAAAACGAATTTCCGCCCCATTGCCTGACGATTCTTTCGGCAAAAAGCTCACCAAATACGACTGTAGAAATTTTCAGCAATGGCTTCAGGTGAGCAATCTACCTACGTGACTTCTAGCCGCCTTACCATTATAGTCTTTCGTAAGGAGGAAGCCATGCGTGTAATTGCGACGATGACCAGCAAGGGGCAAGTCACGGTGCCCCGTGAGGTGCGCGAAAAATTGGGACTGAAACAGGGCGACGGCCTGGTCTTTGAGATCGAAGGGAACACCATCACCCTGCTCACGCCCCAGGAGGACAACCCGTTCGACGCCTTCATCGGCACCCTCCCGCCACTGCCTCAAGACGCCAGAAGTTTCTGGCGAGAGCGGCGTGATGGAGACGCCGAGGAGTGAGTCACTGCATCGACACCAACGTACTCAGCGCGCTGCTCAGTGCCGAACCCAACGCCCACCGCATTTCCAGTGCCCTGAATGTCCTACGTGCCGCCGGACCGCTGATCATTCACGGCAGCGTCTACGCTGAGTTGCTGGCCGCTCCAGGCAATACGCCGAATCACCTGGACGGCTTCCTGAAGCGGGGCCAGATTCAAGTCGATTGGGACACGGGTGAATCCATCTGGCAGGCGAGTGGCCGGGCCTACAGCGCATATGCCAAAAGAAGGAGCAAATCTGGCGGCGGTAAGCCCAGACGCATCCTGGCCGATTTTCTGATCGGTGCACATGCGCTCTCACTCGGAGCCGGTCTGGTGACGCTCGACGAGACCCACTACCGCAGCGCTTACCCGAACTTGCCGCTGGTGCTGCCCTAAATGATCGCATCAAATAAGATGAATAGCTACTTTGGAGAAAGCCTGTGCTCAAAGGAGATCTGGAGTGCGGGCCATCCATCTCGGAAGTGCCGAAGCTGTTTACTCGCTGACAGTCATTCTCACTCTTGGCTCTCAGAAATCGGACAGTCTTTGTCAGTCTTAAATTTGGCTCGTCTTCAGACCCATATCACCGTTTGCCAATAGCGATACCTTTGCGGGGAAAATGACCCATAAAGCCAATTTTGAGCGCTTGGACATCGACTGGAGAGTAGCGATACCTTTGCGGGATTTTTGTATTGAAATTCAATAACTACTGGCCTAGACAGGGTTGAGCCTGCTTTCACCCTGTAGCGATACCTTTGCGGGATTTGGGAAAAGAATAGCGATACCTTTGCGGGATTTGGGAAAGCTTCCCATAGCGATACCTTTGCGGGGAAAATGGCTGATACCCGTTCTGGACGTTATTTACACATTTCTTGAAGCCACAGGACTCCATTCAGACCATTAGCGATACCTTTGCGGGGAAACATTCCAAAACTAGCGATACCTTTGCGGGATTTGGAGACAAAATAGCGATACCTTTGCGGGGAAAAACTGGAAAAAGCCGTCTGGGACGCTCGTCAGATTTGTCCTTGTTGTTGTTTTTTTATATCTTTTAAAGTAGTTAAAGAACAACAACAGGAGCACGGATGCCGAACAAGCCAAAAACTCCAAATTTGCATGATGAGCTGAATTTTGCTCGCTTTGGCGTGATCAGCATGCACTCCCGAATCGATCAGCAAATCACCAGTTGGCAAACCGAGTTCACCGTCAACGGTCGAACATTCAGAATTGAGGCGATAACGCCAGTCGGACGTCCCCACGGAATCGATACCGATACATTGGTATCTCTGGAAACGCTCTTTGTCGCCAACGGCTGTCCTGAGGACAACTGGGTGCACACCACGGCTTATGAAGTTCGGGAGTTGATGGGGCTTGCCAACAACGGCGAGAACTATCACCGCCTGAGACAGAGTATCCGGCGGTTGTATTTCACCAGCATCCTGGTGGGTCGAAAGACTACCCTAACCAGATCCCAGAAGGTAGCCTGGGACAACGTCGGGGTGCGCTTTCTGGATGGACTGCGCTACAGAGATAGCGAGGATGATGGTGAACTGAGTACGCTTGACAGTGACGCGACTCTCAGTATCCGGCTGGGTGAGCAACTTGCCGCCAGTATCCGGGCCGGTATCTCACAGGTGCTAGACGGCCAACTGCTCTATCAGCTGGAGCAGCCGCCCGCTCGGGCGCTTTACCGCACCATGCAGGCGCACCGCCGTCAAGACGACGGTACTTTGCTGAGTGAGCTGCGTGTGCCCCTTACAGAGTGGCGACAAGCCACTGGACTGACTGCTGACCGTAGTGATCTGGTGCGCCGCGCTCTGGAGGCGGCGCACCAGGAGCTGATCGCCAACCGATATCTGGAAAGCGCAGTGATCGAAGGACGCGGTAAGAAGGCGGTCGCACATTACACCTTTGCGGACGTCAATGCCGCAGATCCGGTGCTGGTGGTGTTGCTGCGGCAGGCTGGTGTGGCTGTCACGCGGGCAACGATTCTGGCTAGCCGTTATCCTGACCGAGTGGAAACTGCCCTGCAATTTCTAGCCTCTCGTCAGCGCACTGTTGGGAGCGTCCGTAATCCGGGTGGATTGGTGGCCGATTTTCTGGAGCGTCCGGACAAGTACGAGATTCTTCAAGAAGTTGTTTCGCCTGAATCGCAGCTTCAAGAGCGCCGACAGCTTCTAAAACAACAGAAAGTAGCCGCTGAGCATTTGGTTCAGCAGCAAGCTGACGCACACCTTGAGCAGCTAAGAGCCGCTTCACCTACAGAACAGTGGGTGGCCCAGCGCTCGACTCTGCAATTGATGCTCAAAAAGCATTTAAGTGCCGCACAGTGGCAAGAGCTTGAGGCTTTAGCTCAGCGCGGTGACATCTTGGCGGTTGACCTGTCCAGTTCGCTCATTGAGGCGACGGCGAAGTCCTGTCTGTCAGACCGGATTGAACAGCTCAAGCGCCATCTCAGTCCCCTGCTGGCATTCCAATGACTGTGAGGATGGATGGAGAGGGACAGTGCATATGCTTGAATTGCCCTTGGGCCTCCCCGTTAGTGAGGGTGACCCAGTTTTGCGCTTCTTCCAGCATTTCCGTGCAATGGTGAGGGCTGAGTCTTTGTCCCAGTTTCAAAACCCGAAAACATGACGTCGAAGACGGTGTTGCACCACCTGAGTTCAGCGAACTTACCTCTGAAATGGTCTACTGCACAGAATCAGCGGAAGAACCGCAGAATCGGGGCAGGCCCATCGCTCAGGTGTGTCGTCGGCAGTAGATCCAAATTTCGGATGTGAGACTGAAGCTTGTTACTCGCTGGAGTTCCTGTGCTCGCGGCGTTCATTTCAGTCGATATCCCGTACCCTGTAAAGATGCACCGTTGTGTGAAGGACACTGGCCACCATGTCTGAGGGGAATTTCAGTTTTCTGGCCCTGCAGGAGCCGCAACTGGCGCTGGTGGGCGGTCTGGCTGAAAAGTACTGGCTTGACGACGCCAACACCGCCCTGATGAAGACCCGTCAGTTCGCTGAACTGCTGGCGCAGAACGTGGCGGCCCGCACCGGTCTGCTGTTGGTGCCCGGCGAGTCGCAGTTGGCCCTTCTCGAGCGGCTCACGCGGGAAGCGGTGGTGCCGCCGGAAGCGGCCCGCCTCTTTCACGAGATCCGCAAATCAGGAAACCGGGCCAACCACACTCTGGAGGGCGACTCGGCCCAGGCGCTCTCTGAGCTTCGGTCGGCCTGGATTCTGAGTCTGTGGTACTGGCGCACCTTCTTTGAACCGGACTATCCGGTCGGGGCCTTCGTGCCTCCCGAGCCTTCCCTCACTGCCGCCGAACTGCAACGCCAGCTGCTGGACGCTGAAGACGCCATCCGGCGTCAAGCCGAGCAGGTGACGCAGTTGCTTGCCGAGCGCCAGGCCAGTGGTCTTCAGCACATTGAACAGGTTGTGATCGCTGCCGGACTGGCCGCTTCCAGGATCGAGCTGACTGAATCACAGACCCGCGAGCGGATTGACGAGCAGTTGCGAACCGCTGGCTGGGAAGTGGATACTGTTCAGTTGCGTTACAGCAAAGGCACGCGGCCACAGAAAGGCCGCAACCTCGCCATCGCCGAGTGGCCCACCTCCAGCGGCCCCGCCGATTACGCTCTGTTCATGGGCACGACGCCCACCGCTGTGGTGGAGGCCAAGCGTAAGAACAAAGCAGTCGTGGGGAGCTTGGAGCAATCAGCCCGCTACAGCCGCACCTTCCGCCTGGACACGCCCGGACTGACGCTGCCCTATGGCCCCTGGGGAGAAGGACAGAACGCTTACCGGGTTCCTTTTCTGTATGCCACCAACGGACGCGCTTATCTGGCGCAGCTCCAGGCCGAGAGCGGGATCTGGTTTAGAGACGCGCGGCGCGGTGTCAATCCAGCCCATCCCCTCCCCGGCTGGCATTCCCCGGCGGAACTCTCAGCGATGCTGGAGCAGGACACTGAGGCGGCGGACAGCGTCCTGACCACCGAGCCGCTGGATTACACCGTCGGGTTGCGTCCTTACCAGAAAGACGCCATCAAAGCGGTCGAGCAGGCCGTCGCGGTCGGTAAGCGAGAGATGCTGTTGGCGATGGCTACCGGCACCGGCAAGACCAAAACGGCCATCGCCCTGATTTACCGGCTGCTGAAGGCCGGGCGCTTCCGACGCGTGCTGTTTCTGGTGGACCGCGAAACGCTGGGTGAGCAGGCGGGCAACGACTTCAAAACCACCCGCCTGGAAGGTACACGAACCTTTGCCGAAACATTTAACCTCACGGCCATCGACGACGGCTCCATCGATACTGCCACCAGCGTCCACGTCGCCACCGTGCAGGGTCTGGTACGACGCGTGCTGGGGGATTCTCCGCCGTCAGTGGGCACCTATGACCTGATCGTCGTGGACGAGGCGCACCGGGGCTACACTTTGGACAAGGAGCTGAGTGAGGCCGAACTGGGCTGGCGCAGTGAGGCCGATTACGTCAACAAATACCGGCAGGTGCTGGAACACTTCGACGCCGTGAAGGTGGCCCTGACCGCCACGCCGGCCCTGCACACCACCCAGATTTTCGGCCTGCCGGTGTTTGCTTACACCTACCGTGAGGCGGTGCTGGACGGCTACCTGATCGACCATGACCCGCCCATCTTGATCAAAACCGAGTTGAGTGAAAACGGCATCCACTGGAAACGCGGCGAGGAGATTGCCACTTACACGCCCGGCGCTGATGTGACTGAGCTGTACCAGGCCCCAGACGACATTGGCCTGGAAGTGCAGGACTTTAACCGCAAGGTCATCGCGCAGGGCTTTAACCGGGCGGTGGCCGCCGAGCTGGCCCAGCAACTCAATCCGCACGGCCCCGAAAAGACCCTGATCTTCTGCGCCACTGACCGGCACGCCGACGAAGTGGTGCAGCTCCTGAAAGACGCCTTCCGCGAGGTGTACGGCGAACTCGACGACAGTGCGGTGGTCAAGATCACTGGGGCCAGCGACCGCCCGCTGGAGCTGACCCGCCGCTACCGCAACGAGCTGCTTCCTACCGTGGCCGTCACGGTGGACCTGCTGACCACTGGCATCGACGTTCCGCGCATCAGCAACCTGGTCTTCTTGAGACGGGTGGGCAGCCGCATTCTGTTCGAGCAGATGCTGGGCCGCGCCACGCGCCGCTGCGATGAGATCGGCAAGACCACCTTCCGCATTTACGATGCGGTGCGGGCGTACGAGGCCATTGTCGACTTCAGCACCATGCAGCCGGTGGTGACGCAGCCCAAGCGCAGCTTTTCCACCTTGCTGGGCGACATTGCCAGTGCGCCTACCCGCGAAGCCCGCGCCCTGCTGCGCGACGAGCTGAGCGCCAAGCTGGGGCGCATCAAGAACCGACTGACGCCCGCCGCTCTCGACACCTTCGAGGGCGAGACGGGGCAGACCGTGGAAGCGTACTTGGCTGGCCTGCGCCAACTGGAGCCAGACGCCTTGCCCGCCTTGGTGGCCAAGCAGCAGACCGTCATGGAGATTTTGGACGGCGGGCGCATGCGGGGCGGCCAGCCGATCTTTATCAGCGACCACGAAGACCGCGTAACCGCTGTGGTGCAGGAGTATCCCGGCGGCGTGCGGGCCGAGGATTACCTCAGCGGCTTCACGCGCTATGTGCAGGACAACCGTGACCGCGTGCCCGCTCTGCTGACGGTGCTGACCAAGCCCGGCAGTCTGACCCGCAGCAGTCTGCATGAGCTGAGACGAGCGTTCGATCACGAGGGGTTCAGCGAGATCAGCCTGCAACGCGCCTTTGCCAGCGTAAAGCAGGTGGACGCCGCCGCCAGCATCATCGGCTTTATTCGCGCCGCCGCCGGGAACGAAGCGCCCCAGCCCTTCGATGCCCGCGTGGACGCAGCGCTGGCCCGCTTGCTGGGATCAAGGAGCTGGACGCAGCCGCAGCAGCAGTGGCTAAAAAAACTGGCCGGTCAACTCAAAGCCAACGGTGTGGTTGATCAGGAATCGCTTGATCAGCCCAGCAATCCGGTGGTCTTGCAGATGGGCGGCTTTGAGCGGCTCAGCAAAGTGATCTTTGGCGGTGAGCTGCCGCTGATTCTGACGCAGTTGCAGGAAGGGGTCTGGGAACGGGGAGCGTAATACGGTTGCTGTCCAAGAGCCCTACGCCAGCAGGCGGCTCAGGCTCAGGCGCTCAAGCCGTCCTTCCAGGCTGCCCAGCAGCAGATTGGCGCGGCGTCTGGCTTCCTTCACATCGTCCGGCTGCCCGTTGCGGGCCAGTTCGGCAGCGAGGAACGCCGCTTCCAGGGCCACGGTCGCAGGGGCCACCAGCCAGTGACGGGCATCGGCTACTACTTCGGCGCGGCCCTCATCGGTACTCTGACAGTGGACGATTTCTCTCAGCAAACGCAGGCGCAGGCGAGTGCGCCAAGCACCGGGCGGGGCCTTGGCGATCCAGCGGGCCGCATCATCAAAGTCGCCCGCGTGAAAGCAGGCTTCCGCCAAGAGCAAGGTATGAGATTCTTGCTCGTCGTCCGGGCCTGAGGTTTGTATCAGGGCGTGGGCGTACGTCTCAATCTCCTCCCCCGTCCCGCACAGCAGTGCCCGGCGCAGGGCCACCGTTGCCAGCAGATGTTCCATCTCACCTAGGTTGAGTTGTGCAGCTTCTATTTGTATTGCCGTCACTTCTCCAGCGTCCACTGGCTGGCCGCATAGCAAGTGGATGTTGGCCAGGAATGCTCGGCGGCGCAAAACCGTGCTGGGTAGACCGCGCTTCTGGGCGCTGACCAGGGCCTGCTCACAGTAGGTCAGCGCCTGTCCCAGATCACCTATGTCCAGACTGATCGCGCCCAGGTTCCAGGTTGCCGATTCATGTATTTCCGGCGGAAGATACTGGCTGGCGGCGGCAATTTTGAAGGCTTCACTGGCCTCGTCACGGTGCCGGATTTTCCAGAGTGCCGTTCCCAGATTGAGCGTGATCATGTCGGCCACGCTCAATGGACTGTGCAGTCTGGCGAGTTGCTGGGCCTCTCGCAACAGCGGCACGGCCTCAGCGGGTTTGCCGTGGGCAATGGCGGCCACGCCCCGGCCCAGCAGACCCCGCGCGATGGTCTGGGGATCGCCCAGCACACGGGCAACGGCCTCAGCCTGACCCGCATGATATTCGGCCTCACTGAAACGCCCCTGTGGAAAGTAGAGTTGGGTCAATGTGAAATGCACCTGGAAGCTCCAGCGGGTACGCTGCAAGGTGCCCAGGCGCAAGACCTCTTGCAGATGCATCTCAGCCTCCGTAAAACGGGCCAGGCGAATCAGTGACATCCCCCGTACCAGGTGCATCTGTGCGCCCAGCGGTCCCAGCAACGGCGCGTCCAGCAGCCGGTCGGTGATGGCAATCACTTGCTGAAACTCGCTTTTCTGGATGTTCAGCGCGGCGAGATGCACTTCGGCCTCGAGTTCAAGGGCCTCGTCGCGTTGCTGATCGGCCAATCGCCGCAGGGTGTCCAGGTGAGATTCAGCTTCTACCAGGTTCCCCAGGCCCAGGTGAAGCTGAAACGCCAGGGCGTGGGCGCGTGCCTGCACTTCCTTGGTCAGTTGCAGGGCCAGCGCCTCATCCAAAAAGCCCAGCCCTTCTGTGTGCGCGGCAATCGACTCCGCTTCCCTGGCTGCCCGCAGCAGCCACTCACCTGCTTGCTGGGGCTGCCCGGCAGCCAGCCAGTGTCCGGCCACCTCACGCGCCGCCGCTGGAGCCTCGGCCAGCGTGAGTGCGGCCTGGCGGTGTAGCAGTTGCTGGCGCTCGGAAGTCAGGCCTGCCGCGACACCGACCCGGTAGAGATCGTGGGCCAGGGCATATCCCCCGGAACGCAGCACCATCAAAGAGGCCTCTCTGGCCGCGCCAATAGCCGAGGCCAGCGCCCACGCGTCCAGCCCGGTCAGTACTTCCAGCATATCCAGCGGCACCGGACGGGCCATGATCGCCAGCGCTTCCAGCACCCGCTGCACTTCGTCGCCCAGCAGTTTGACTCGCGCTTTCACAGCACTCAGCACGCTGCCGGGCAAGTCCAGTTCGGCGTAGAACTCGGTGTGCTCGTCATGACGGGTCTGCCACTGGCCCCCTGCGTCATCGGTCAGATCGCCCCTCTCGCGCAGGTGACGCAAGGTTTCGAGGACAAACAGCGGATTACCCGCCGTGGCCGCGTGCAGCCGCGCCGCGAAACGGGTGCCGCCCTCGGTCCGTCCTAGCGTTCTGACCAGCGCCAGCACGTCGGTTTCTAGCAGGGGGGCCACCGTCAATCGGCGCAGTTCGCCGCGCCCTTCAAGTTCATCTACCAGAGCCGTCGCCGCCGCATTGTGGGCCAGTTCTGGGACGCGGGCGCTCAGCAGCACGCGGGCGCGGTCGCCGGGCGGCACCCGGAGCAGTTCGGCCAGCAAATACCGAACTGCTTCCAGGCTCAGATCATCGAAATCGTGCAGGTCATCGAGCACCAACAGGCCGCGCCTCAGACCCGGCAGGACGGCCCGTGACAGCGCTGCGAAAAGAGCCTGACGCTGCTCTGGGCTGGCTCCGGTCAGTGGGGAGGCCGCTGCGGGATCAGCATGCAGTTCGGGAATCAGCCGCGAGAGTAACCCTTGGTCCGTTTGGGCCAACGTGGGCAGGCGGCCCCGCTCCGAGAGGGAGCGGAGCGCCGCCGTCACCGCCCCCAGCGGCCACCACCGCGCTTCGGCAAGGCCGCGCACGATCAGGCGCGGGCGATGCTGAGCGCTGAACTCGTCCGCCAGGCGCGATTTGCCCACTCCCGGTTCGCCCAGCAGCAGCGCCGGAAGGTGGCTGCTCCGCAGTTCTCGCCACAGGGCCTCGCGTCCGATCAGCGGGGCCTGCAAGGTTTGTTCCGAGGTCTGTGTTGACACCTCGGTCCAGCGGCGCACCTCTGCACTTGGCTCAGCGTCCAGCTCCCGGCGCAGCCGCTCGGCATAAGCCTGGTAAGTGGCGCGGGCCATCTGTGTTTCACCTGCCTGAACCAAGAGCCGCAACCACTGGGCCTGGGCAGCTTCGTCCAGTGGATCCAGTTCAGTGATGGCCTGCGCCGCCCGCGCTGCGCCCTTCAGATCACCCTCGGCCTCATGTCGGCTCACTGAGGCGCTCAGGCGAAAGCGGACCGCCGTTCGGCGGGTTTCCCGAATGCTCTCCAGCCACTCGCCCAATTCGTCCGACTCGGCCACCTCACCGGACAGCAGCTCGGTTCCATTCAGATCGTGTGCCGGATCAAGTGCATCGATCTGCCAGATTCCGGCTTGCTCGACGGCGCTGCGCTCCAGGTGCAGGTACGCGCCAGCAGCCGTGTGGTTTAACCGGTAGAGTTCTACCCGCAGGTTCTGGCGGGCCGTGGAAGAGTCCGACAAAGGCCACAGCAGCGAGGCCAGTTCGGCGCGGGTCGTTCGGCCTTCAAGGCCCACCCGTGCCAGCAGCAGCAAGCTCTTGTGGGTGGCGAGTTTGACAGCTTGCCCATCCACCGTGACGCGCGGCGTGCCCAGCAAGGTCAGTTCCAGCATCCAAGAGCCTCCGCTTCATGAGAATTTGTCCAGAATAGCGTGGTGATCTGCTCTCAGTATGCGCCCTCATCGCGGCGGCTTTAGCCTTACCTCGCCTTGTCACGCCCTTGCCACGCTTGCGCCGTTACCCTTCGGCAAAGAGGTGAACCATGTCTTTAGCAGACGAGTCCAGCAGTTGGGAGGTCCACACCGACACGCAGTATCACCTGAGCGTTCGTAACCAAGCGGGACGCCTCACGGTACGGGTGAGCGCTGAACCGGACGACGCCGGACACGTCTTTTCCAGTCTTCTGCTGGCTTTTGATTACATTGAGCGCGATCTGGCTCCGTCCCAGCACTCACGCAAGGGAGCAGGACTCAGGTGAAAGTTCGCCGAACAGAGCATAAGCAAGGGAGGCAGCGGGACAATCACATCCGCTGCCTCCCCACCTGTCGTGCCTGCACTATTTGAAGGTGATGCTCGCTTCCTGGCCCTCAATGCCGCTGCCTTCGAGGGGAACGACTCGGTACAGATCTCCAGTCTTGGCTTGAACGTCGGTATATTTCGGTGAGGTCACCACGCTCAGGCGCTCCTGCCGATTCCCGCGCGTGCGGTACACGGCGTAAGAGGCCGCACCTTTGTCCGCCTTCCAGCTCAATACTGCGCCTCCACTCCCCGCACTGACGGTCAAAGCCTGCACCTGCGGCGTGGCCGCGATGTTGAGTGGCACACCCCCGGCCACGTTGGACGGATCGCTGCGCTTGCCCTTCGCGTCCAGCGCCGCCACCAGATAAGCATAGGCGAAGGGGGCCGCCACGTTGCGGTCGGTGAACGTTTTGGTCGCGCCGGGCAGCCGGGCCACCAGCACCAGATCACCTTTTGGATTCTGCCGGAAGACTTCTACTTGCGCTGGAACGGCGTCCGAGTAGGTCCAGCTGACTTTCAGGGCGCTGTTCTGGGCTTCCACACCCACCAGGGTGGGCGCGTCACCGCCAATGCGCGGCGTGATCACCGTCACCGGTTCGCCGGGTTTGCCGCTGACCCCCGAGGCGCTGACCGTGATGACCCGGAAGGTCATCCCGGTGCCGGGCGAGGCGTCCAGCCGCAGTTTGAGGGTGGTGGCGCTGATGGGCCGGGGCGTGACACTGACCAGTTGCTCGCTGGGCGTATCCGCCGCCGCGCCGCGCACCACCAGGTAACCAATGGGCCGCCCCGCTGCGGGTTTCCAGCTGAGGGTCAGGGTGTTGGCGTCTTCCAATTTGGCGCTCAGTCCGCTGGGGGGCGCGGGCAGAGCGGGATTGAGCGGCTGCGCTCCCCGGATGCTCAGCGGCCCGGTGACGCCAGCGGCCAGCTTGTAGCCCAGCCCGTATACGTAGCTTTTGGCTTCCTCAGTGGTGGTGTCGGTGTAAGTGCTGCTGCCCGCTGCCGCCTCGCCTATTGGTTTGAGGGTGTCGGGCGTGTCGCCCCGGTAAACTGTCAAGCCCAGAATACGGGCGTCCTTGACGGCGTTCCAGTTCAGTTTCACGCTGACGCGCCCGTCCGCGCTGAAGGTGATGATGGGTTCCACCAAACTGGCACGCGGGAAAGGTTCGGCGTCGCCCGTATCGGCCACCAGCACCGCCGTTCGGGCGCTCTCGCGTCCGAACAGATCGAGTGCGGCCACCTGATAGCTGTATTTGGTCTTGGGCTTGAGGGGCAGGGCGTCGTCTTTGAAGGTCACGCGGTCGGGCTGAGCGGGGTCTTTGGTGGGAAAGTAGGGCGAGGGTTGCAGCAGTTGCGGCGCTGCACCGTTCTCAGCGCGGTAAACGCGGTAAGCCATGACCTGCCCACCGGAGCGCTGCCAAGCCACCGTGACGCGGGTGCGCTCCGGCGTGGCGCTCAGCTTGCCCGGCGGCGTCACGGCGGGCGGCGCACCGGGCGTAACCGTGGCTGTTCCCACCAGCGTTTCCTTGCCGCCGCGCAGGGCTACGACGCGGTAGCTGTACGGGGTACCGTCCTTGAGGCCCGTTTCGGTGATCAGCAGGTTAAGGGTGCGGGCGATGCCGGGACTCGCTAGGGTTTGGAGTTGCAGGGCCAGCTTTTCAAAAGGATCGCTGACCGGGGCGGCGAACTTGGCTTTCAGGAAGTCGTACTGCTGGGCCGTGACCCACTCGTTTTTGATGGCGTCGGCCTTGGGAGCGATGCCGGGCAGGTCGCGGCTGACTTTGCCGCCGCCGCCCTCACGGGTCAGGCGGTAAGCGTCAGGCAGCTGATTGCCGGGCAACGTCCAGCGCAACAACGCGCCGCCGGGCTGGGGAAGGGCTGCCACGCCGGTTTTGGCCGGGTCGGGAGCGAGGCCGCCTTTTGGTTCGGTGACGGTCTGGGCACTGGCGGCTCCCAGCAGGAGGAGTGAGGCGGCCAGCAGGTGACGGGTTTTTAGTGAGGGAACAGCGTCGCGGCGCAGTTCAGGATGGCTCAAGGTCTTCATGGCGCTCCTTGTGCGGGCCTCTGGTCTGACTTGATCCAGAGGCCCGGTGCTGTGGGTCTAGAGGCCGAGGTGAACGTGTGTCTTGAAGTCCACGTCTGGTAGGCCGGGCAACGCGATCTGGACATGGGCTGTGCCGTCTACGTTGCTGCCGTTGCCGAGTTGGAAGTTGGCGTCTAAGCTGACCGAGGCGCTGATGGAGCCACCAAAGACGCAGAGGTGGGCGCTGACCGAGGCCCCGGCATACAGGCCCACATGCCCGTAAATGTATGGGTTGGGAAGCAAGACGATTGCGCCGTCCACGGCGGCAAACAGCCGGGCATCGAAGCTCCAACTGTAATTGCACAGCAGTAGGCTGCCGCTGTCTCCGGCATGGTAAATGTTCTCGATGGACGCCCCAGCCGCCAGACCGAACGAGCCAGGATCCACGAAGCTGGGGGCGCGGCCATCCAGAATGCCGGTCATCACGTAGCCGTCGATGGTGGACTTGATGATTGCCAGGTCCACCGTGACCGACACGCGCCCGGTGCGGTACAGCGCGGCGCACGCGGCGTCGTCGGTGGGATTGCAGTAGGCCGCGCCAATCTGGCTCTTGGGCCGGAAAGTGCCGATGTAGATATGCGAAGTCTTGGACAGCTCGATGCTGGCCGCGCCCTGAACCGTGACCACGCCGCCCGCCAGTGACAGCGGCTTGAGGTCAGAGCATCTCAGGTCGCCCACTTCGGCTGGCCCCACGCACAGGTCGACAAACAGGCCGTTTGCGTTCACCGTTGCAGCGAAGCGGGCCTGGGGATGGCCGCCACCGAAGTAGCCCCCAGCCGAGTTGATGCCCCCGGTCAGCAGGTAGCCGTCGCCGCCGAAGCTCAGTTTCAACGGGCTGCCGCTCAGCTCCGCGACGATGGCCGCGTGGAAGGTAGCGTCGTCCACGCCAGTAAATGAGGCCACCACGCCCGCCGCCAGGTGCAGCCCCGTGGCGTCATTGGGGCGTTTGTTCAGATCGCTGAAATAGATCTGGCCCTTGCCCCACTGCATGTTGTAGGCCAGCCCGCCGGTGATCTGGTAGATGGTGATAATTGACAGCGGAATGCCGTCGGCGGCCTTGCCGGTGGCCAGCAGATACCAGTAGCTCTTGCTGCCTTTGTGCCCGAACAGGCCCTTGACCTGCATGGAGAGCTTATCGCTGACGCCCACCGTGCCGCTGTCAAAGCTGATTTCCTGGGACGCGCTGCCTGCCGGGCCTGCGCCAAAGGCCTGTGCGCCCACGCCGGTCAGATTGGTCTGGCTGCCTTTGAGGGTGATATCGATCGGATTGCCTGTTGTCGAGCTGATTTGCTGCGCCATGTCGTCTACCTTCAGCTTCAGGCTGTAGGTCTGCGCATCGGCGCTCAGGACGAAACGTGCCGGGGCGGTGATGTTATTGCTGTTCTCGTCGGCGTTGCCCAGCGCCACCGAACCCGACAGAATCATCTGCCCGTCTGCGGGACTTCCACCCTTGAATGTCACGCTGTCCAGGGTGAGGGGCGTGCCCGCGACGGTGGGACTCGGGCCCTGAATCGAGGCGCAGGTGCTAAGAGACAACTGGGCCAGCCCACCGTCGATCAGTAGCGGCGAGCAGTTCACCTTGAGGCCGCTGCCGACGCGCGACAGATCGAAGGTACTTCCAAGTAGGGTGAAGCTCAGGAAGCCTTCCCTACCATTCACTGGGATGAAGCCTCCAGTCACCTCTTTGGCCGTGAAGCTGCCGTCGGGGCCGTAGGCACGGGTTAGGCCCGTTTTATCGAGGGTCACTGTTCCGGTTCCGCTGGGATTCATGTCCCAGCTTCCGGTCAACTTGCCGCCGCCCACGAAAGGCAGTGGCCCGAAGGCACCAGTCACCAGACTGCGGATCAAGTTGGTCTTGACCATGACCACCACGACTTCACTGGCGTCCATGGGAATGCCGCCTGAGAGCCGGGTCGAGCCGGGTACCACCTGGCCGTTCGGCCCCTCGATGTCCAGATTCCAGCCGCGTGTGCCGTAGCTAACTGGCACCTTCTTGACCAGTTGCACCGATAGTTTCTGCTCTTTTCCGACATCCTCCTCGCTGTCACCTTTGGTGGCGTCTTTGTTGTACACGGTGTCGATGGTGAGCTGGTTGGACAGCCACAGCAGCCCCTGCCACTTCGGCTCCACGTCCGGCACCAGCACGGCGCTGGGCGCTCCGCCGTAAGTTGTTCGCAACAACTCGGCCTGTGAAGATACCGAGGGGTTCACGGCGGCCAACAGGCCTCTTTTGGCCTCGCTCAAGCTCACCGATGAGTTTTGTGCTGCGCCCTGAGAACCGTTCGCAGCATATCCATCGGGTTCCACACTGCGCGAGCTGCTGAGATCCAGATAAACCGTCTGCATGCCGAAGACGTCCATAGACACGCCCGAATCACCCAGTTTCAGAACGCCTCCTAGAACATCCAGGAGTGCTGACTTGCTGATCGCTGCACTTGGGAAGGAGGCCACGCTCTTGCCGCCCACGATCCGCGCCGAGACAACGTCGCCGTTGTTGCTGAGGTACAGCTCCGGGAAGACCAGGAAATCGACCTGCTTACTCGACAGCACTTCCTGAAGCTGCTCGACGGTTTTTGCGGTGACCACGGGCACAATCGGAGCAGCGAAAGTCAGATCACCCACGCCGTTGCCTGTATAAACGCCCTTGCTGGCCGCCTGATCCAGTATCGTCCGGCCTTTCTCGGTGACGTACCCAATGCCTGCGCCGGTGCTGGTGGGCAGTTGCCCCGTCTGGGTGTATTTCAGAAACGGGCTGGGCGCACTCACGTCGCTGACGCTTCCGTCCTTGCTCTGGCCCTGGGCATACACGGTGCTGAGCATCCCCAGGCGCTGGTTGTTGACCGGGGTGGCGACGGGAATGCCCCCCGGAGTCAGCGTCAGGCTGATGGCCGGATCGAAGATCTGATTGATCAGCCCCTGCATGATTTCCTGCGGGCCTTTGGGGCCAGGGACGCCTGGTGTGGTGTAGTTCGGCGGCTTTTTGAAGACCGTCACCTGTTCAAGGTCCGGTGAAGTGACCACGGCTCCGTTCAGCACTGCGCCGCTGGGTGAGAAGGTCACCCGGCCCACACGCAGCCGCATGGGTGAGAAGGCGGGGAATTCGGTATAGACGGTGGAGAGTACGTAGGGACTGTCGTTGGCGGTCTTTGGCTGGGCCGTAAAGCTGCCCGACAGCAGGTAGGCGGTGTCGCCGTCCATCTTGACCTTGAGGTCAGACGCCGTAATCGGTCGCAGCGCCACCGGGGTCAGCCCGACGACAAAGGGAGAGTCGGCAGCAACTTTCAAGAAGGGCGAGAAATGGTCAGGATTGAACGGCGGGCCAGTTTGCGGCTTGTTGGCTCCGGTGATCTCGAACCTGAACTGATCCTCACCCTCGCCGACCACCAGGAACTTGGGCAGGCCGGGTTCAGTCAGATTGACGGTCTGGAGACTGATCTGACCGGGAAAGGCGGCCTTGCTGTCGCCAGTGACGCCCAGCACCTCGACGCGCAGCAGGTAGCGCCCGCTCTTGCCGGTGGGCAGTTTCAGCGCAGCGCTGTTCTGGCCGACTTGCAGCGGCACTTGCCGGGTTTCCAGGGTTAGCGGCTGGCCGTCGGGCTGATCCTTCACGTTCAGCGGCGTCCAAGTCCAGCGTAAGTTCACGGTGCCGCTGCCGGTCACGTTGAGCAGAGCCACCGAATCGGCGGGCGTCCCGACCTGAAGCTCGGCAGGCGTGGGAGCAGGAATGGCCGCCTTGGCCTGGGGCCGCACCTCAGTGCCGAAATCTTCGATTCCCACGGCGGCGTCAATCACGGCGACGACCACCACGGTTCGCTCGGCGGCCTGATCTGCTTTGAGCGTCAGCTTGACGGTGTAGACCCCGCTGACGGCGAAAATGTGCGGCACATCGGCGTCGGCCTTGACGCTCTGTTTGGGCGTGCCGTCACCGAAATCGAGGGTGTAGACGTACTGCGGATAACTCTGGATGTTGCCCACGTTGACGGTGCTGGGCGTTCCAGCACGGGCCGGGGTCACCGAGAGGGTGGGCAGCGGCACGCCAACCACCACGGGCAAAATTCCGAGCGGCTCACCCGTCTGGGCCAGACTGACCTTGACGATGAAGGTGGCGTCCTTGAGGTAGGCGTGTGTGCCCAGCGGTGAGTTACCATCCTTAACAGCGCCGCTTACATTGAGATTCTGAACGGTGCCGTCGCCCCAGTCGACTTTCAATGCCGTTCCGGTATTCAAATCGCCTACGCTGAGCGTCACCAGCTGATCCACCACCGGATTGGCCGGGTCAACAGCGAGGGCAACATTGCCGAGGGTCACCGTGATGGGCTGCACGCACGTCACACCCTGCGCTGATCCCTTGATAACGAAAGTGCCGACTTTGGCGTAGCTGTGCTGCTGGAGATTGGCCTTGGCCCCGTCGCCCGTGTTGGTCACGGCGCTGGACACTCCGGAAGTAGTGGTGCCGTCGCCCCAGTCGAGGCTGTAAGCCAGATTGGCGGGCAGGCCGTTCACCTTAATGCTCACCGGCTTCGAGAGGAGGGGTGAAACCGTCAGCACCTCCACTGAGCAGATAACGGGCAGTGCGGTCACGGTAACCGGCACAGGCGCAATACCGCTGACCGGTGCGCCGCCGCGTAGCAGGCGGACGATGTAAACTTCGGCTTTGCTGTAGCTGTGGCTCAGGCTGGCCGCCGCTGAAACCACCGAAGTGTCGCCCCAGTCGAGCTGATCGCCGGGCTGAAAGTCCGTGAGGGTTGCTGTGACCTGCTCCCCGACTTGCACGGCGTTGGGAGTAACGCTTAGGGTCGGTATGGGCAAGCTGACCACCACTGGCACCGGCGCAACTCCGACCACTGGTTGTCCGCTACGCAACAAGCGCACAGCAAATGTTCCAGCTCTGTTGTAGGAATGACTGAGACTGGCTGCCGCTTGAACGGTGGCGCTGTCGCCCCAGTCGAGCTGATCGCTCGGCTGAAGATTGGTCAGGGTCGCCGTGACTTTTTCGTCTATCTGCACGGCATTGGGAGAGACACTCAGGTTCGGTATGGGCAAACTGACCACCACGGGCACAGGTGCAACACCCGCTACGGGTTGTCCACCGCGCAACAAACGCACAGCAAATGTTCCAGCCTTGGTATAAGCGTGCTGAAGACTTGTTTCTGCTGGCACCACCGCGCCGTCACCCCAGTCGAGCTGATCGCCCGGCTGAAGATTGGTCAGGGTCGCCGTGACTTTCTCACCGGTCTGCACGGCATTGGGACTGACATTCAAGGTGGCCAGAGGCAAGCTGACCACCACCGGCACGGGCGCGGTGGCCGGATAGGGCCTGGCATTGGCGTCCAGCAGACGCGCTAGGAATGTTCCAGCCTTGCCGTAGGTATGGGTCAGGCTGCCCACTGCCGGAACCTTCGTGCCGTCACCCCAGTCGAGCTGATCGCCCGGCTGGAAGCCCGTCAGGGTCGCCGTGACTTTCTCGCCGGTCTGCACAGCGCTGGGAGAGACATTCAGCGTCGGAGTGGGCAGCGGGGCCGTGACCGTGACGATGGCGGGCGGCAGACCAGACAGAGGCGTGCCTGCTCTTAGCAGCCGTACGGTGAACACTCCAGCTTTGGCGTAGGCATGGTTTAGGCTTGGAGCCGCCGCAACCACCGCGCCATCGCCCCAGTCAAGCTGATCGCCGGTCTGGAGATTGGTCAGGAGCGCTGTTACATTTTCGCCGGTCTGTACAGCATTGGGTGAAACACTCAAGGTTGGGGTGGGCAAGCTGACCACCACTGGCACAGGTGCGACCTCGGAGTTGGGCTTCCCACCATACAGCAGGCGCACGATAAACGTTCCCGCTTTGCCATACGCGTGCGTGAGGCTCGCGGCGGCGGCCACAACCGTGTCATCGCCCCAGTCCAGGGTGGAGGGGAGCGGGATGCTCGTACAGGGATTGCAGGTGGGCAGATTGCCAAGCGCCGCCGTGATTTTTTCGCCGACCAAAGCGGCAGTGGGTGACACGGTCAGGGTGGTAGTAGGGACTGGATCTGTGACCGTCACGGTCACCGGGGGAACATTGAGAACGCTCTCTTTTGCCAAGAGTTGCACCGTGAATGTTCCCGCTTTGCTATAGGCGTGGGTCAGGGTGGCTTCTGCCAGCACCTGCGTTCCATCGCCCCAATCCAAAACATACGTGGGAACAGATGTCGTTCCCGTACTCACTGGCAAAGAGATGATCGCTGTCACTGCCTGGCCGGTCTGTACCGCCGTCGGCACCACCTTCAGAGTAATGATCGGCGCAGCAGTCACGGTGACGACAGCGGGTGGGACAGAGGGAATGGAACTCTGATTCCGGTCCGTTAAACGTATGGTGAAAGCTCCCGCCTTACTGTAGATATGGTTCAGGCTGGTCTCTGCCGAAACTGACATGCCGTCGCCCCAATCAAGGTGACTGCCAGGCACGATGTTGGTTAATGTTGCCGTGACCTTCTCGCCGACCTGCACGGCGCTGGGAGAGACGGCAAGTGTGGGAGCGGGAAGGCTAATGACCACCGGGATAGGTGCAACGGAAGTGACAGGGTTCCCATTGCGCAGCAGGCGCACCGTGAATGTTCCAGCCCTGCTGTAAACGTGCGTGAGACTCGCGGCAGCACCCACAACCGTGCCGTCACCCCAGTCCAGAAAATAAAAAGGACCGTCAACATTAGGAGGGACATAAGTCCCTGTCAGGGTAGCTGTGATTTTTTCGCCCACCAGAGCAGCAGTGGGAGAAACGCTCAATGTCGGGTTACCAAACGGAGACTGTGCTGAGGCCGGACTTCCCAGTCCCGTCAGACACAGCAGCGCTGCCAACAGGGCAAGCAGCCGGAAGATAAATTTCATAGAGAACCTCCCCACCACGGGCGGGCCGGACGCTGGCCCGCCCATCAGAAGGTGAACCGCAGGCCCACGCCCGCCTGGTAAGAGTTGACGGTGCCGGGCCGGAAACGTAGGTTGCCCGACACCTGAAGCGGCGCTGACACCTTGTAGAGCGCCTGCACGCCGATGTCCCCCGTCCAGCGTTCGGTGCCGGAGGGGGCGTAATTCAGGTTGCTGTTCAGGCTCACGGTGAGTGGGTCACGGGTATAGCCGACGGTGCCGCTCAGGCTGCCGCCTATTCCTAACCGCTGCGCTCCAGCAGCGTCTGGGAAAGGCGCGGCGTTGAGTGAGAGTTGCAGCTGGCTGTTCCAGGAGTCGCTGCTCAGGCTCAGGCCCAGGCTGGAGCGGTAGCTGGCCAGCCAGGCGGGCACCACTTGACCGCCCTGTGCGGTGACGCTCTGGCGCTGCCAGGTGGCTCCCGCACCCGCCTGAATGCTTAGCGCCTGGCCAGCCGGACGCGGCGGCGCGTAAGACAAGCTGGCGTTCAAGGTATGGGCAGGCGTCAGGCCGCCGCTGCCGGTATAGCCCACCTGCTCCGACCAGGGCGTGCCAGTCCGGCTGAGATTGACCCGCCAGGCCAGCGCCGCCGGGGTAGCGACACTGACGCCGAAAGCCGCCTTGCCCGCAACGGTCACGCCCACCTCGCCTGTCCAGTCCGGTAAGCGGGTGGTCGTGAGGCCGCTGTCGAGGGAGTAGCTGCCCGCACTGTCGAGCTTGGCCGCAGCCGATACTTTCTCGGTGGCGCTCAGGCTGGTGGTGCCGGAAGCATTCAGGCCGTAACGGGTGCTGGCCGGGACCACCTTACCCAGCGAGAGCCGCAACGTTTCGGTGTGGTCGGCGGTGGCCCCCAGCGTGACATTGCCGGGTCTCGGTCCCCCGAACTGCCCGGCCACCGATATTCTGGCCCGCGCCGCCAGATTGCGTGAGCTGAAGGTGGTGCTTCCTTCCACATCGGCGCTGACATTGGTCAGGGTGCCGCCCGTGCCCGCCGTCCAGGTCCAGGTCGGTGAAAAGGCCCCGCTGGCCGCCAGGTCGCCGCTCACCACCCGGTAAGTGGTATCCGACGAATCACCGTCGGCGTACACCAGCGTCGAAGTGATGCTGCGAAGCCCCCGCGTGGGCGCAGTGAAGCCCTGCTGCGCCAGCAAGACCGCCGTGCGTGACCCAGTGGTCAGGGTCCTTGAGGCGTCGTACTGGGTATAGAGCGTCCGCTGCCCTTGAGTGGAGGTCACGCTGAAGCTCTGGTGTTCTGGGCCGGCCCAACTGGCACTGGCTGAGAGTTGCCCGCCCAGCGCTTCACCGCTCCAGTCACCGTCGAAGCTCAGGCCATTCCAAAACGGCGTGGCGGGCAGAAAGTACCTCACCTGAAAGCTACCCTCGGCCCGCGCCGCACCGGCTAAAGCGCAGGCTAGAAACAGGACAACTCTTCTCCGTCGCCAGGCCGTCATGGTCCGCTCACCGCTGAATGTCCGCAAATCCCAGGCTGCTCCTGATCGCCGTTTTGCTGTGACGGCCTTCTAAGATGTCCACGCTCCGATTTCACATTCACCTCCGCACGGTGACCTTAAATGCAGGAGCGTGATATGAGCGTTGCAAACCGAGCGGGCGTCGAGCAAGGATGATCGCCGCGACCATGCGGCACAATAGACCCACCCATGACCCGAACCATCGACATTGTCCAGAAGCTCTGGAACCTCTGCAACGACCTGCGCGACGACGGCGTGACCTACCACCAATACGTCACCGAGCTGACCTACCTGCTGTTTCTCAAGATGGCCAAGGAGACCGGCCAGGAAGGTCAGTTGCCGGAAGGTCGGCGCTGGGATGACCTGAAAGCCAGAAGCGCCCCGGAGCGCCTCGACCACTACCGCCAGACGCTGCTCGACCTGGGCAAGCACACCGAGCCGCTGGTGCGGATGATCTACACCGACGCCAGCAGCTTTGTACGCAAGCCCGCCACCCTCAGCAAGCTGGTGACGGACATTGACGCGCTCGACTGGTACAGCGCCAAGGAAGAGGGGCTGGGCGACCTCTACGAAGGGTTGCTGGCCAAGAACGCCAACGAGAAGAAAAGTGGGGCCGGTCAGTACTTCACGCCCAGACCGCTGATCGACGCCATTGTGGCCGTGATGCAGCCCAGCAGTGACGACGTGATTCAGGATCCGGCGGCAGGCACGGGCGGCTTCTTGATCGCTGCCGACCATTATGTCCGTGAGCACGAGGACGTTTATGGCTGGCCGGAAGCCAAGCAGCGCGAATACTTCGAGAGCACCTTTCACGGCATGGAGCTGGTGCCCGACACCCACCGCCTGGCGCTGATGAACTTGATGCTGCACGGTCTGGCCAACGACCCAGAGCGCAGCGGCATCCGGCTTGGCGATACCCTCAGCAACGATTACACCAAGCTCGGCAAGGCCAGCTTGATCCTGAGCAACCCGCCGTTCGGGACCAAGAAGGGCGGCGGCACACCCACCCGCGACGACCTGACGTTTGTGACTAGCAACAAGCAGTTCGCCTTCCTGCAACATATCTACCGCGCTCTGAAGGTGCATGGCCGCGCCGCCGTGATCCTGCCGGACAACGTGCTGTTCGAGAGCGGGATCGGCAAGCAGATCCGGGCCGACTTGATGGACAAGTGCAGCTTGCACACCATCCTGCGGCTGCCCACCGGCATTTTCTACGCGCAGGGCGTCAAAACCAACGTGCTGTTCCTGACGCGCACGCCCGGCGAGAAGGGTGGCACCAAGGAAGTCTGGGTGTACGACCTGCGGGCCAACATGCCGCAGTTCGGCAAGCGCACTCCGTTTACCCGCGACTACTTCGCCGACTTCGAGGCGGCGTTCGGCGACGATCCCACCGGGGGGCCAGACGCCTTGGCCCAGCGGGTGGATACGGGCGAGGCAGGGCGCTTCCGCAAGTTCACCCGCGAGCAGATCAAAGAGCGCGGCGACAGCCTGGACATTTCGTGGCTCAAGGACGACAGCGCCGATCAAGGCGAGCTGCCCGAACCCGCTCAACTGGCCCAGGAAACGCTGACCGAACTGAGCGGCGCGATGGAAGAGCTGCGGGCCATTTTGCTGGAGCTGGGTGAGGATGAAACGGCGCTGGAGGAAGCCGGGGTGCTGTCTTGACCCAGGCGGGCGGGGCGGCAGGTGAGGACGACTTTGCCCCCGTCCTGACGCTGATCCGGCAGGCGCAGTCCCGCGCCCTACACAGCGTCAACCGCGAGTTGATCGGACTGTACTGGCAAATCGGCGAGCATCTTCAGCACAAGACCGAGGCGGACGGCTGGGGGCGCGGCACGGTCACGGCGCTGGCCGAGTGGATTGCGCGGCAGCAACCCGATTCGCGCGGTTTCTCGGCTTCCAACCTGTGGCGAATGCGGCAGTTTTACGAGACGTACCGCCAGCATCCGAAACTCGCGCCACTGGTGCGAGAACTGAGCTGGACGAACAACCTCACCATCCTGGGCCGGGCGGGCAGCGAGCAGGAGCGCGAATTTTACCTGCAAGCCGCCATTCGGGGCCGCTGGACCAAGCGTGAGTTGGAGAGGCAGATGGACGGCAGCTCGTATGCGCGTGCCCTGCTGAGTCCGGCGCAGCTCTCGCCCGTGTTGCAGGAACAGCAGCCCGCTGCCCCCGGCATCTTCAAGGACAGCTACCTGCTGGACTTTCTGAACCTGCCGCAGCCGCACAGCGAACAGGACTTGCAGCGCGGGCTGGTTAGCCACCTGAAAGACTTCCTGCTGGAGCTTGGCCCGGACTTCGCCTTTATGGGTGAGGAATACCGATTGCAAGTGGGCCAGCAGGACTTTTTCATTGACCTGCTGATGTACCACCGCCGTCTGCAAGCGCTGGTGGCCTTTGAGCTGAAGATCACGGCCTTTTCGCCCTCCATGATGGGTCAGCTCGACTTTTATCTGGAGGCGCTGGACCGGGATCACCGGCTGGCGCACGAGAATCCCAGCATTGGCGTGCTGCTGTCTCGCAGCGCCGACACGCAGGTGGTGGAGTACGCCCTAGCCCGCAGCGCCAGCCCCGCGCTGGTGGCCCGCTACCTGACCGAGCTGCCCGACAAGACCCTGCTGGAAGCCAAACTGAGCGAGTTCTACGCCCTGGAAGAAGGAGACAAGCCCGATGACCACTGATCCGATGAATGACGAGAGAGAAGGACTGCCGGAAGGGTGGGTGGAGACGACTTTGGGCGAAATGGTCGCAGGCGTAGAGGCGGGGCTGAATGTCAAATGCGAGGAACGGCCACCTGAAAGTAACGAACGAGGCTTAGTCAAAATCAGTGCTGTCACATGGGGCAGATTTCAGGAAGATCAAAGTAAAACGTTGTCAGTCAGTACAATAGTTCCCGAAAACAGAAGAATTGAGCCAGGAGATTTTCTGATTTCGCGAGCTAACACAATAGAACTGGTGGGCGCTTGTGTCATTGTGAATCACATCACACGAAATCTTTATCTATCCGACAAGGTGTTGAGGCTGAGATTCAAAGTAGAAAATCAAAAGTCTTGGATACTTCACTTTTTGCGCTCTAAAGAAGGACGTAACCAAATTGAAAGTCTATCTAGTGGAAACCAACTCTCAATGCGGAATCTTTCTCAGAATGCTTTGCTTTCAATTTTACTTCCCCTTCCCCCTCTCCCCGAGCAAACTCGCATTGCCGACAAGCTCGATGCCCTCCTC
Organism: Deinococcus detaillensis; assembly: GCF_007280555.1. Lineage (NCBI taxonomy): Bacteria > Thermotogati > Deinococcota > Deinococci > Deinococcales > Deinococcaceae > Deinococcus > Deinococcus detaillensis. Next base: position 51,678 of record NZ_VKDB01000009.1, read on the forward strand.
TCCCGCGTGGAGTCTGGCCGGGAGCGGCTGGAGCGTGTGCCGAAGCTGCTGAAACGCTTCCGCCGGAGCGTGCTGAGCGCGGCAGTGAGTGGGGAACTGACGCGGGAGTGGCGCGGGGGCGGGGATGCGGAGTGGGAGGAAATTGCTGTTGGAGACGTTGTAACCGCACTTAATGGCCGTCCATTTCCCAGTGCTGAATACACAACTGCGGGTGTCCGGTTGATACGTCCTGGCAATTTGCACATCTCAGGAAAAGTGGTTTGGACAGAGAAAAATACTAGCTATCTGCCCGAATCATGGCTAACTGATAATGCGTCCTTCCTCATGCATCAAGGTGACCTGCTAATGAATCTTACGGCGCAGTCACTGAAAGACGAATTCTTGGGCAGAGTATGCGTGAAAGAAGATAACATCCCAGCGTTACTCAATCAGCGTATTTGTGCTTTTAAACCGAAGACTAAATACGATGTGCGTCCGTATCTATGGGTTTACTTCAAATCACCGCAATTTAGATTATTTGTTGATACGTTAGATACTGGAACTTTAATTAAGCATATCCATAGCAGGCAGGTTTTGGCACATGAAATGCTATTTCCAAAATCCGTAGAACAAACCGAAATCGTGCGCCGTGTCGAAGCCCTCTTCGCCATTGCAGACCGCATTGAGGCCCGCTATCAATCGGCCCTGACCACCTTCAATCGCCTCACGCCTGCGCTGCTGGCGAAGGCATTCCGGGGCGAGCTGGTGCCACAAGATCCCAACGACGAATCGGCCTCGGTGTTGCTGGAACGCATCCGGTTAGCGCGGGCCACGTCGGGCGACAAGCCCAAGCGGGGGCGCGGGGCGGCGAAGGAAACGGGCAGCGTAAAGCCAGACCGCCCAGCGCCAGACAACACCGCGCCGAAACGCCGGGGCAGGCCGCCCAAAGCGCAGGCGGAAGCGCCGGGCATTGCTCAGGCCAGCAGCTACGAGGACGCCGTGCGGCAACTGGAAGCCCAGAAGGCGGCCAGGGCAGCGGCGGGCAAGCTGGAGGGAGCGCAGGTCGAACGCGGCACCCGGCAAGGCGAGCTGTTTGGGAACACGGAGATCAACTCATGATCCGTCTTCAGATACTGAGCGTCCGGATTGTTCTTACCGGTAAGAACAGCCCGACACGCTAACCTGAAGACAGATGAAAACAGTCACCCTCTTCAACCATGCCGGTGGCGCGGGCAAAACCAGCATCACCCTGAATGCCGGGTACGAACTCGCCCGCTCGGGTCTGCGAGTCTTACTGATTGATCTCGACCCGCAGGCCAACCTCACCACCTGGCTGGGCGTCGAAGACCCTGAACTCAGCGAAACGGTTCACCCAGTCGCCACTGAGGGCCGTCCTCTGCCTCAGCCGCGCCGGGTGCATGGTCTGGACCTCATTCCCTCACGGGTAGACCTCGCGCTGGCCGAGGCGATCATGCCTGGCCGGATCGCTGCCGAACTCTCGCTCCACCAAGCTCTTCAGCCGATTCAGGAGCGTTACGACGTCGTCCTGATCGACAGCCCGCCCAGTGTCGGCAAGCTGGCGGCGCTGGGGGCTTTGGCGTCCGACAACTTGATCGTCCCCATCCAGACCCGCAACAAGGGAATCAACGCCCTGCCGGGCCTGAGCGCGGTGATGCACATGTACCACGGTCTGCGACCCAACCTGAACGTGGCCCTCTACGTGCCCACCATGTACGACGCCCGGCGCAGCCATGACCGCGACATGCTCGAACTGATCCGGTCCCAGCTCGCTCCGGTTGCCGAACCGCTGGCGCAGCGCGAATCGGTCTGGATGGACAGCGGCCTCGCTGGAGTTCCCGTCGGTGTGTTCGCGCCAAGTAGCAAGGTCGCCGACGACGTCCGGCAGTTGACCCGGCAGATCGCTGCGGCACTTCAACTGCCCTACCCGCAGGAAACCGTATGACCCGGCCAAAACGCGACGTCAACAAGCTGGCCGGACTCCTCACCATTGCCGCCGAGGCTGGTCGTCCGGTTAGCACGGTCGTCACGTCCCTGCCGGTCACGCTGCTCGGTCCCGGCGCGGGTCAGCCGAGACGTGATTTCGATCCAGTGAAGCTCGAACAACTGACCAGCAGCATCCGCGAACACGGCGTGCTGCAACCACTCCTGGTCCGTTCGGTGGGAGATCGTTATGAGATCGTGGCTGGTGAGCGGCGCTGGCGGGCGGCCCAGGCAGCGGGCCTCCAGGACGTGCCTGTTCTTGTGCGGGAGATTGACGCTGAGCAGGCGCAGCAGTTCGCCCTGATCGAGAACCTGCAACGCGAAAACCTCAACGCGATTGACGAGGTGGACGCCAAACTGGCACTGGTGGCTCTCACGCTGGGCCTGTCGCCTGTCGCCGCCCGCAACCGGCTGACCCAGATGCTCCGGGAACGGCGCAGTGAGCAGCCCAGTGAGCAGCACGAAGCGCTAGAGCAGCTTTTCTCGGTTCTCGGCGAGACGTGGACCTCTTTCACTAAGAACAAGCTGCGGATTCTCAATTGGCCACCCGCTGTCCTTAAAGCGGTGCGGGCCGGTCTCCCGTTCACAGTAGCCGGTGTTATCGTCACGGCCACGCCGGGGATGCAGGCCGATCTGATTGAACAGGCGCAAGCGGGGGCGGGCCGTGAGGCTCTGCGCAAAATCGTCAGGGAAACGCGAGTCAAATCATCTGCCCTCAAGATTGAACGCAGTCGTGTGGCGAGCGTACTCCTGTCCGAGGCCTGGTTCCGTCGGCTGGACGCCAAACGGCAGCAGGCCCTGCAAGACTGGCTTGACCGGATGCCAGAGAGCCTGAAGGAAGCCCTTGCAGAGGGTGACCTTTGAAGTTCGCGTAAGATCTCACGACGCTGCGCCGCTGTCGGGGCCGGTGGATGCGGATACCCTGATCGTCCTCCACACTCTGGCTTGAAATGTTCTTACCGGTAAGAACAGCCGAACCCATCATTTTGGAAACAGACGCTCGTCTTTTCATCTCTCACGCTGGAGAGGCTTTGAAGTGCCTGTGTTCGCTGGCTCTGTCTCTGGGTCCTGTCACCGCCGCGCCGTTGCTTGGAGCCACCGACTCGTTTTCTGTCGCCCGCACCGGTCGACTGGTGCAAGAGCGAGTCGGTGCGGAGAATGGCAATCAGTGGAGGCTCAGGTCATCCTGAGGGAAAGGCCTTCAGAAACGCGTAAATCACCCGGAGCTTTTTGACGCCTGCGGTGTCGAACCGGACCTCAACGTCGGTGCTTTCGCCCGCATTTTCAATCCCGATGATGATGCCCCGTCCACATTTCGGATGCGAAACCGTCATCCCAACCCGCACCTCTGCTGGACTCAGCGCGCTGCCGCTCCGGCTCTGAGTGCGGCCCAGCGCATCTTTCAGACCAGAAGGCTTGGCGGGCACTGGTTTGGGCGTGTGCCGCTCACTCTGTTCCCGTATGAGATCCGGCAGATCAGGGAACAGCAGGAGTGCTGGGTCGTCCGCCAGCACGACCTGACCGTGATGGGCATACCGCTCCAGACTGAGCTGATTGATGGTTTCACGCTGGCCCTGGAATGGCCCGGCTTGCTCAATGAGCTGACTCAATGCGGCGAAACGTTGCTGGAGACGTGAGCGCTGCTGCTCGCCAAACCACAGTTGAATGAACTGCTGATGCTGATAGAACTGCAAGGTTTCACTGGCCTCGAACGTTTCACGGGCGCTCAGGGTCGCCGGGTCACGGACCAGCAAGCCGTGGAGCCGTGCGTGGGCGGCCACCAAGCGCTCATGCGACACAGCCGTCAGAAAGGTTGTGGGTTCCGAGGAATCCACAATCAGATGAAGTTCCCGCTTGGCCCGCGTCAGCGCGACGTAAAACACCCGGCGTTCTTCCTCCGCAGCGGCTTGGTCAGGATTTTCGCGGATTTTGTACAGCGACGCTTTGCAGTCTGGGATCAACACCACCGGGAATTCCAGGCCCTTGGCCCGGAACGCGGTCATGATGACGACGCGCGGCACGTCGCCTTCCTCGCGGATCAGTTTGGCCTCATGCCGTGCCTGCTGACTGAGGTGAGCGATGTACGTCACCAATTCTCCCAAAGAGCGCTGCTGGGCCATTTCCGCCAGCGCCCGCACGCTACCGGTGCGTTCTTCCCCAAACTCTCTGGTGGGAGCGGAATCGATCAGGTGCTGGGTGTATCCGATCGCCTCCGCAAAATCCAGTAACGGCTCTTTGCCTTCACTCATGCCCAGACTGTCGGTCAGGTCGCCGAGGGCGCTGCTGAGCTTCTTGACTTCTTTGAGTTCGTAGTGGCGCAGACTACTTGACAGGTCACCGAGTACGTCCGGTAGGCGTTGACCACCTTTCCACAGCCGCTTGCTGATGTCTTCCACCAGTTGACCTCGCAAATAGCGGTTGGGAACGTTGGCCACCATGCGCCAGTCTTTGAGCAGCGTCAACCGGCGCTCACTTTCAATCTCCAGGCCGCGCTGCACATCGAAGTCGGCCATTGCCAGACGCAGATAAGCCAGCAAGACACCGACCTCCTGGCGCTGATAGAAGGGCTGGCCACCCACAATCAGGTAAGGGACACCTTTTTCAAGAAACACCTGCTCGAGTTCACCCGTCTGGGCGTATGTCCGAATCAGGATGGCGATGTCCGGCGCTGTCACGCCCTCAGCCAACTTTTCAATGGCCAGGTGAGCCGCCGCGCCAGTGCGGTGCTCGTGGAGAAACACGCCATTGCCCAACCGGGAGGCTTGCAAACGTTTGTACTCACGGACCGTGTTGCAGTTGATCACCTGATCCGCCAGGGCAATCACGCCCATCGGGCAACGGAAATTGGTGGACAGGGTAAATTTTTGGGCGCGGTACCGCTCGGCGAACTCCAGGATGTAACGTGGATTCGCGCCTCGCCACTGATAGATGGTCTGGTCGTCATCGCCAATGGCGGTGTAGCTGCGGCAAGTCGAGGCGATCAGATCGAGCATTTCGCTCTGAGCAAGATTGACGTCCTGGAATTCATCCACGTGAACGTAATCCCATCTGCCCGCCATCGCCTCTTGCAACTGAGGAAAGCGGGCCATCAGCAGCCAGGCCTCGACCAGCGAGTCGTCGTAATCAATGGTCCCTTGCTTGCGCCTCAACTCATCGTGTCTGGCATACAGATCGGCGTACAGGCCGACGCTTTTATCAGGTGGGGAAATCAATGCCTTGGCTTGGTCGGGCAGGTCGCTGGGAAGATAAGGCAGTTGCAGATTGGCTTTCTGAACAGAGAGGTACGTGGCAAAATCATCGAACTTGACGTTGAAATAAGCTGTGCGCTGCGTCTCATCAGCGGCAATCAGTTGCGCTCTGGCCTCATTAAAAAGTTTGCGTGAGAAGTGCTCCTCGCCGAGGTGGAGTTCGGTCAGCCCGAGCCGTTTGGCCTCCTGTACGACGCGGTAAGCCAGAGCGTGCAGCGTCAGGGAGGTCACGCCCTGCGTTTCCGGGTGCTTCTTGAGGCGCTCTTCGATGGTTCGGGCGGCTTCTCTGGAAAAGGTGCAGGCCAGGATGCGTTTGGGCTGCACCTGTGCCTGCCTCACCAGGTAGAGGATGCGTTCGATCATGGTCGTCGTTTTGCCTGATCCGGCCACGGCGAAAACGAGGGTGTGACCCTGAGTGTACTCGATGATGCGTTGCTGCTCGGAGGTGAGGTTCATCATTCGTCCTTTTGGAACAATGCCGAAATCGGTGAGTGACCCGGCTCAGTGTTTGCTTCTGAATTTTTTCTACGCGAATTCTGTTCGTCATCAGCCATGAGCCCCGCCTTGCTTTCCCTGGGCGCTCCAGGTTCCATTTCGTCGCGCCGCTGAAACCGGGTCACGCACTTCATTGGTTACGTCCTGCGCTCTGGAAAAATGTGTCAACCGCACAAAGTGTAGATATGCAGCGCCAAACGAGCCAGCCACCCACACTTTGAGTGAGGAGTGTAGATGGCCGCTCTCGAATACGGACAAGCGATGACAGGATGTACAGCCTGATGCACCTGAATACGTAGATACGTAGCGACTCGATCACATCTATTTCGGCCAGACGAGGATGTGGATGGCGCTATGCATGGCCGTGATCATGATGGGGCACATGCTCGACATCTACAGAAAACGCCGGGTCCTGAGTATCTTCATGGGCAGCCCTGTGGTGTTTGCCGGATCGTTGTAGCTGATGCGCTCGCAGGATACGGTGGGCGACGGGGCGCACATGAAGGCCATGCTCTCGCACCATTCGATGGCCATCTTGAACAGTGAACGTGCGCAGATTAAGAGTCCCCGCGTCCGTCGGCTGATCGATGGCTCAAAGCCCAAGTTCGTGAGATCGCCGAGATGAAAGCGCTGATTGCCGCCTTGGAGAGCAGAAAGTAAGTGGGTCTGCCGTCCCGGTCATGATCCCAACTCGATCAGGTACAGGGCGATGAAGCCCAGGAAAAAAGCGCTGGTGATCCACGGCGTTTCCTTGATCTCGTGCGCCTCCACCAACAGCTCTTCAGTGACCAAGTACAGCAGCGCTGCCGCGCCGAAGGACAGCACGATTTCCAGCGGCAGCCCCGTGAGGCCTTGCAGCAGTGTGCCGCCCAGCGTGGCTCCTACGATCACCAGCATGCTCAGGCCACTGACCGTCAGGATGCTCCTGCTTTTGGACGCCCCGCGCTGACCCAGGCTGGCGGCCACCGAGAGGCCCAGGAACAGCAGTTCTAGGGTCAGCGCCACCACCAGCAGCGTTCCCACTCGCTCGCCCGCCGCGAAACCCACGCCGATCAGCAGGCCATCAATCAGGACGTCGATGCCTACTGCCGCCAGCAGCCCCGTGGCGGCGCGCGGTGCGGCTTCGCCGTCCGTCTCTTCCGCTTCTTCCGGATCGAGCCGTCCCACCAGCGCCCGAACGGCCAGCATGACGCCCACGCCGAGTGCGAAGCCGATCACCACGCCCAGGGGCTGATGGCCTTTTGTGATCTGGGGCAACAGCTCTCCGGCGACGGCGGCGAAAACCACGCCTGCCGCGAAGTGCTGCACGAAGCTGCGCACACGCGGACTGGGCGGGCGGAAACTCGCCACCACGCCGCCCAGGATGGTGGCGGTCACCGGGATCAACGTCAGCAGCAGAAGTTGGCTCAGGGCGATCATAGACTGACGGTAGAGGACGCCGGACGCGGGCAGGTCAGAATGGCACTGTCACTTTCTTGGCCATCTCATGCGCTGGTCTAGTTGCCGCAACAGCCTGTTGACCGTTCCAAAGCCAGTGGTCTCCTGTCAACCAGAAGAAAAAGGACCTGTGAACTGAAAATTTCTCAGTGAGGGCGGGCTTCCAGCAGTTTCAGGGTGAAGACGCAGATCCAAAAACAGTTCGCCGTATGCCAGCACGGTGTAGCAAAGCGCGTACACGGGTCATCACTGCGCGTAGGGTGAAGTGCTTGATCACGTATCGTCAATCCCCAAGTTCAAGCCGCGTAGCTTGTCCTCTTGCTTGCTGCGCGTTGAGCAGCAAGAGGGACAAGTTCATGTTCGTGCACCTCGCCTCACGGGCGTGATAAACATGTCAGGCGGCTTGACCTAGTCTCAAGCATGCCAAACACGCCGTCACCTGAGGGCGAGTTGTTGCGTCCCATTGATCTCCAAGGTCCCAATCCAGATGCGCAAGCGCCTTCCCTCTTTACCGCCCATCTCCTGCCGAGTGATCAGCCTGCGTGGTTGTCGATGCTCGTCGCCGCGCTGACCAACGCCACCAATGGAATTGTCATCAGTGCCAACGTCAAGGGACGCCCCATTGTCTACTGCAACCCGGCGTTTGAACAGCTGACCGGCTACACCCGCAGCGAAATCGTAGGCCACAACTGCCGCTTCCTTCAGGGTGAGGGCACCGATCCTGAGGCCATCCATCAGATGCGGACGGCCTTCGACGCTGGAGCAGCGACTGAACTCGTGGTTCTGAATTACAAGAAAAGCGGAATGCCCTTCTGGAATGCCCTCAATATCGGACCGATCCACAATGCTCAGGGAACCTTGACGCATTTCATCGGTGTTCAGACCGATGTGACCGAGCGCATCGACCTTCAAAAGCAACTGGAGCAACGCGCCTTCACCGATGTGCTCACCGGCCTGCCCAACCGGGCGCAGTTCATGCATGAGCTGGAACGCGAGCTTGGTCTGGTCGACCGGCAAGGGCACCTCGCGCTGGGCTTCGTGGATCTGGACGACTTCAAGTCGGTCAATGACACTTACGGTCACAAGGCCGGAGACGAGCTGCTGATCCAGGTGGCTGCACGCTTGAGGGGCGTCGTCCGGGGAGCCGATCTGGTCGCGCGGCTGGCCGGGGACGAGTTCGTGCTGCTGCTAAGGCAAACCGCGTCCCGAGATGTTCTTGAACAGATCGGGTCCCGCACGCTGGACACGTTTCAGCGGCCATTCGTGCTGGACGCCGCGACCGTAACCGTCCACGCCAGTCTCGGTTTCGTCCAGCACGTCGCTGGAGAGCATGCAGCCGCCTTGCTGGAACGTGCGGACCACTGCATGTACGCTGCCAAACACCAGGGGAAAAACAGTTTCGTGACGGATTGAGCCTCGGACATTTCAAACGGAATCCGTATCACTACTCCAGAAGGTGTTGATCTGGCGTCAAGGGTATGCCGACAAGGGAATCAGCCGTAGAAATGTGGACACGCTAATGCTCCTCCCTAATGGGCTGGCCTTTGCCGAGCGCAGCACCGAGTGCTTTGCAACCGAGTGCCTTGCAGGCTCTGGCAGGGGTGATAGGGTTCGGTCAGAGCAGAAGCCGCCACCTATTGGGGTACGGTAGAGCCAGGGAGGCCGTTATGTCTGAAGGACGCCAGGATCGACCACAGCACATCGCCCTCAACCGCTATGACCTGAAGGGTCAACTCGCCCGCCTTCGCGGGGACGCGCCCCTCGCTCAATATGGACGCGATTCACTCACGCTCGTCCGTGACTCGAGCTTCACGCTCCTACTGGTCGCCCTGAAAGCGGGAACCGGTCTGCCGAACCACACGGCCCCCGGCCCGATCAGCGTTCTCGTACTTGATGGCCGCGTCGCGTTCACCTCGAAGGGCGAACGGTGTGACCTCGGCCCGCATGAACTGGTCACTCTGCCCGCCCGCATTCCGCATGAGGTGATGGCCTTGGAGGACAGCGCCATCCTGATTACCATCGCCGACCCTGTCACTCATACGGATCCAGTCGGTCTTGAGAGCGAACGAGAGGTGAAGGCTGAGGAGTCTTCTCAGGAGAGCTGAAGACCATAGCACCTTCTGGATGTCCTGCGCTCCGACCCTCAGCGCGGTAAGACGTAAAGTGCGCCCGCGTCCACGCTGGTCTGATACACCGCGACAGGCTTCACGGCGGGCAGCACTTTCGCCTTGCCAGTGGTCAGTTCGAACTGCGAGCCGTGTCGCTCGCACTTGATCCGTCCCAGGCTCACCGCCCCACCCAGTAGCGGGTAATCCTGATGGGTACAGTTGTTGCGTAGGGCGTAGAACTGCCCCTCGTAGTTCACCACCACGACGCTTTTCCCATCCACCTCGACCGCTGTCTGGCTCCCCTCAGGGAACGCCGCCGCCTGACCCACAAGAACGCGCATGTCTTGCATTGTACGTCGTCGGTGTGGGCGTGCTCCAGAATCCAGGGAACCCTGATCTTGGCTTGATGGCGTTGAGCCGTCATCAGCTTCCGGGCCCGCCCCTGTCTGCATCAACTCTCAATATTTTCGTTTCGGCGACCATATGGGGCGCAAGCGGAGAAAGCCCATGCGAACGTTAGCTTCCAGCCTGCTTGCCGTCTCCCTGTTGATGGTCGCCAGAACGACAGGTGCTCCGTCCATCACTGAGCCTCGACTCGCCTTTCTATTGATCGAGGGCAATGCCCCTGCTCATTTCCTGGGCCTTCCGGATGGCACGGTCGTCGTGAGACAACAAGGCACGCTCACCCTTCAGCTCAAGTTGAGCGCAGGGACGCCACTGTCTTCAAAGGCTCAAGCTTGCACCAGCCAGTTAGCGCTGAGCGTGAGTGCTCTGGACAGCCAGGCCCGTTTTACCCTGACGGCCCGTCACTTCACGGCCAACCATGCCGACGTATGGATCAGCACCAATGGCAACTGCAACGATGCGGGCAGCGCACTGGGGAAACGAACGCTCCGTGCGGAAGGCTCAGTCAAGTGGACGTTTGCCACAAGCAACCGGGTGGACTCCTCGCCTGCAATTGCGGGAGGGAGCACGGTCTATATCGGTTCAGGAGATGCCAACGTCTATGCACTCGGTGCTGCGACGGGCCAGCTTCGGTGGAAGTTTAAAACGGGCGGTTACGTCTTTGCCTCACCTGTTCTGGGTACAGATGGCGTGATCTATATCGGGTCTACTGATCACAACATCTACGCTATCAAGCCTGATGGCAAGCTTCAGTGGAAGTTCAGAACGGGCGGTTACGTCATCGCCTCGGCGGCCCTGGGGGTAGACGGCACCGTCTATGTCGGTTCCGATGACCGCAATGTCTACGCCCTCAATCCCTTGACGGGGAAACCCAAGTGGGTGTTTGGCACCGGCAAGGCGGTCGAGTCTTCACCTGCCATTGGTGCAGATGGCACGGTGTATGTCGGTTCAGCAGATACCAGCGTCTACGCCCTCAATCCCAGAACGGGTCGGCCCAGATGGACGTTCAGCACGAACGGTGCCGTCCTCTTTTCACCCGCGTTGGGTCAGAACAATGCGGTCTACATCGGTTCTAACGACGGGAACGTGTACGCCCTGGACGCCGCGACAGGCCAGCTCAGGTGGAAATTTGGGACGGGCAGCCTGGTGACCTCGTCACCTGCGGTTGGTGTAGATGGCACGGTCTACATCGGCTCCAATGACGGCAACCTGTACGCCCTGAACTCCCTGGATGGGCAACCCAGATGGACGTTTGCCACCGGCAACTTTGTCGCTTCTTCACCGGCTCTGAGTGCAGACGGCACGCTCTATGTCGGTGCTCATAACGGGAACGTCTATGCCATCAACTCCCAAACGGGTCGGCCTCAGTGGAACTACCGTACGAACAGCCTGGTCATATCCTCGCCAGCGATAGGTACGGACGGTACGGTCTATGTGGGTACAGGACGCAACGTTTCTGCCCTGTACTCGCTTTCACCTGGACTGGCGACCAGCAGTTGGCCCAAGCTCCATCAGAACAACAACAATACGGGACGCCCAGAGAAGGTCGCTCCTTCCCAGAAAGCTCACCTGTAACGGTTTCAAGAGTGGAGAAGGCGTGACAGGGCGGGCAGGCACGGCAGAGCCAACATCCCCTGATGCAGTGAACCTCAGATATTGGGCACGAGGTCAAAGTATTCGTGATCCTCGTTCGCGCCGCCAAAACCCTGGCCCACCTCCTTTTCGCTGGCAACGAACTCGATGCTGCTGATCCACTTGATCATCTTGTAACCCAGTTGATTCTCGGCCCGGAGTCTCAGTGGCGCACCGTGGTTGGCTCCCAGCCGCTCGCCGTTCATCTCGTAGGCCAGCAGACATTGCGGGTGCAGGGCGTCTCTCAGCGAGAGGGTCTCGTAATATTCGCCCCCGTACAGGCCCTCACCGAACGAATGGAACACCATGACTTTCGCTTCAGGTTGGGGCCGCACCAGTTCGCTCAGGGCGCTCATGGACAGGCCGCCCCATTCGGCCACGCCGGACCAACCCTGGATGCAGTGGTGCAGGGTGATGTGATTTTCTTGACCCAGCGCTATGATCTCGCCGAGTGAGAGTTCGACTGGATGGTCCACCAGGCCCGACACGCGCAGCCTAAACCCTTGAAAGTCTTCGGCGAGCAGCGTCTGCCACTCCTCGGAAGTTGGCAGTTTGCCGTTTGACCAGAAGTGCGGCGAGATGTCGTCTCTGCTGAATTCGGTGCTGGGTGTCAAGGGATCAAGTGTCCGCAGGGTCAATGCGCCGACGGTGCGCCGGGCCGCGAGTTGCAGGGCGCGCGGACGATGCCACGACACCCAGTGGGCTGCAAATAGAACGGCGAGAGCGGCGGCGATGCCGATCAGGCCAAGTATCCAGCCGGTGGCGCTGCTGGTGTCATTGCCCATGACGATGTGGTTCATATTCCGGACGAAGCCGGTGGCGATCACCAGAGATACATGAATCACCAGGAACACCGAGAAGCCCACCATCAGTAGAAAATGCAGTGACCTGGCTCCCTGTCGCCCGCCAAACAAACGCGGGTACCACGAAAAGCGGCCATCCAGCGCGGGTGACATGGCCAGCCCGCTCAGGATGGACAGCGGAGCCATCACGAATACGACGGAAAAATAGGCGAGCTGCTGCAAGGCCTGATACGCATAAAAGCCGTCCGGTTCGGCGGGCAGGTGGAAGGTCGCGTAATGAACGAAGATGTTCCAGGATTCGGGGAGGATGCCCCAGTACGTCGGCACCAGCCGCGCCCAGTGCCCCTGCACGAATAGCAGCACGACGTAAATCACGCCAGTCAGCACCCAGAACAGCACCGAGAGAAAATGCCAGTGCCGGGCCACGCCAACGGTATGGCGGTAGCCCGGTAGGCTCCACAGCGGCGAGATGTAGCGGGCATCGTCTTTGGCTGTCCAGAGGCGGTCTGTAGGAACCTTCAGTGGCGTAAAGCGAATCCATTCCGAATTGGGGGTACAGTCGCGGTCGCGGTACAGGCGAGGGTGATCGGCCAGGATGGATAGGCCACTGCGAATCAGCAGCAGCGTCAACACGAAGCTGATGTAGTGGGCGGTCCGCAGCCAGAGCGGGAAACCTGACGAGGACGAGCCGGAAAAGGTGCGAACCGGGTCAGTCACAGCAGGCAGACCGAAAAGCCCGTACTGAATCCAGGCGATGATGATCGGCAGCGCCACCAGCGCTGTCAGACCGATCAGCAATTCTGGCCGGATCCACAGGCCCGGACGGCGATCTACCGGGAAGTGAACACTATTTTCCTTTGGACGTGATGAATGCATGAATCTAGATTTTCCTTTGGACGTAATGAGTGCATGAATCTAGCGCCTCCAGGTTTGCCCCCCCCGTCGACTACCGAGGGTGCGTCGAAAGCAGAGTGACCGCATCATGCTCGCGGGCTAGAAAGCGGCCAGGCGAGTCGAGGGCTACCCTGACGGGTTCAGAGTCTGGCTTTAAAGAATCTCGTCTTCAGGGATACCCGGCAGGTTGTGGGAAGCAGAGGGGCAACGCTCCGCTCCAAAAAACCCTTCGGGCAGCGTGGCGAGACTGCTCCGTCTCCAGCAGCTTACTCTCCTCAGAGCGTCGCGGCTCACACACTCAGCAGTCCTGTTCGCCATCCTGAAGTTGCAGGACGCCCACCTGCCAGCGGCTAAGCAGATGATTTGTCGCTGTTAGCGGTGACTGGGGCGGACAGCGGGATGAAACTGACGATGTTGCGGGCAAAGAACATTGAGGTGGTCTGGGCCGAGTACTTCCGGGTGGGCTGGCGGCTGACACTGCCAGTCCTGCTGGCAAACTTCACCGCGCTGGCCGTTCTCAACGCGAAGACTAGACAAGCGAAGCTGTCAACCTGGGATACACCCTAAATGGATGTCAGGCCAGAGCGCCCAAGACATGATGAATACGGCATTTTCCTGGCCTATTTCAGTACTCGTCTCAAGGTCCAAGAATCTATCTGAACATTTTGGCCTGACGCCTTGTGCAATTGCCCGGCTTGAACAAGTAACGCACCGACTCACTTAGTGTGGATCTAGTAGAGTGGCCTCCCCTCCAGTTACCGAGGGCGCTGCTCGCCTTCAGACTTTGGGCAAACTGCCCCGAGCTGACCCTGCCTCACTGCGGCGGCATGAAGGCGACACCGTCCACTCAACCGGTCTCTGCCAGCTCAGCGACCGTTTCGAGCTTGATCCGCTGACCCGCCGCCACCGCGATGAATCTCGGTAGCACCCGCAGACTCTCGAGCACATTGTCGTACAACAGGACGATGCCGCCAGCACGCAGCTTTCTGACCAGCCGACTTTTCAGGATTGTCTGGCTGGTCTTGTCGAAGTCTGCCGGGTCGTCGGTTCAGAAGGCGGTCGTCAGCCCAAGTGACCCGGCCACCGCCAGTGTTTCTGGGGAACAGCGCCCGCCCGGAGGCCGGAAGTATTTCACTGCCTTGCCAGTGATGGCGCTCAGTATCTGATTGCACTGCTGAAGTTCGTCTTTCACCGTCTGGAGTGGCAGCCCTGTCAACCGGACGTGATGGAAGGTATGGTTGCCGATCTCGTGGCCGTGCGCTTGAATGTCACAAATGTAGTAAGGGTAGGCCCGCACGTTGCGTCCGATGCAGAAGAAAGTCGCCTTCACGTTGGCCCGCTGCAAGATTTCAAGCAGCAGCGGTGCGTAGATCGGATGCGGCGCATCATCAAAAGACAGAGCAGCGTTCCGGTGATGTGGACTGCCATGAAAGAAGACGCCTTTGTGGACGCCACCATTGAGCTGATCGGCGAGCTGGCGTACCCGTTGAGCGGCCAGCCCCTGGGGTGTTCCGACATACACCGGGACCTTCTCAAATTCGTGGGAAGCGGGCCGCACGGCGGCGGGAACCTGGTCCGGATTGACCTACATCTGGTCGTAGACCCGCCCCGGCTGGGCGAAGGCGGCGATGAATTCGCCCAGCCGGGCACGCGGCACTGAGACGGTTAGCAGCGGTGCGGGACCGCCGAAGCCCTAATAGTTTCCGGCCCGGTAAGCGCTGACGGCCACCTCCGCGCGAGAAGTGCGCACGGCCAGGGTCTGCTCGACCGCCCTGCGGGTCAGCGCCTGGACATGACTGGGCTGAACCTCGGCGTCGGGAATCAGCAGCACCGTGTGGGCCGCTTCCGACACGCCGTTGGTGGCGTACTCGCAACGATGAACTTCCGGAAAGTTGGGCAAGGTCAGTCTCGGCAGGGCCGGGGCCCGCCGTTGCCGGATACGTGAACGGCTCGACCAGGGGGAGGGGAAGAGGGTCAGGGTGACTGACGGGCGCAGCCTGCACGCGGCCCAGGCCAAGAGCGAGCGTTGTCCTGGTGAGCCAGGAGAGAAATTGACAGCGTGAGGGAAGCGTCATCTTCAGTTGGTTATTGTGATCCGGGCTGACAGGGCCGGAGATGAAATGACACGACTACCGATGCTGTCGAATACGGATTCCGCTGCTTGATTCGCTTGTATATGCAGCCATCAAGTAGGAACGTGAGCAAACGCCAGGTGAAGGTGTCGTCAACTCCTCCGCCCTGCTCGACCTTCGCATAATGATCTTGCGATCACGTGAGGGCAGAGAGAAAAACTCCCACGCCACTCCTCCACAACTCAGCTTGATTTGGGGAGGAACAGGGCGCTCGTTCTTTGTCGTTGAGCCGCGCTACATCTTGAGGATACCTTGAACGGTCATTAAGGCAACCATCAACTTTACAAGAGCTTAACATGGCCCGTGCCAACTGCGGGGATGAGCATTCCGCAACCAGCGCAAAATCATTCAGATTCCCCGACTGGCAAACAACCCATGAACAAAGCAATGGGGGGTTATGGCCGTTTCGCAGCCATGATCGCCACCTCCACCGTCGTCATGTTTGGCCTGATGTATCTCAACACCTACCAGCTTGACCATGTCTACTTCAGCCAGACGCGGATGTGGATGGCCCTCTACATGGGCGCGGTGATGGCGGTCATCATGCTGGCTTACATGATGAGCATGTACAAGAGCAGGAGCGCCAATATTGGCATCGTCATGGGCAGCACCGTTCTTTTCGCGCTTGCCCTGTGGCTGGTGCGCTCGCAAGCCACCGTGGGCGACGTGGCCTGGATGAAAGCTATGATCCCGCATCACTCCATCGCCATTCTGACCAGTGAGCGGGCCAATATCACTGATCCCCGCGTACGGAAGCTGGCTGACGGCATCATCGAAACGCAGCGCCGCGAGATTGCCGAGATGAAAGCGCTGATTGCCGATCTGGAAAGCAAGTAAATACGGCGACCAATTCGTCATTTTGGAAGGAGGTGGCCAGCATCCCGTCACCTGCGGCGCTCGTCAGGAGGTAGAAACGATGTAAACCCCGTGCCTGCCCTCTCTGAACCACTCCGCCATCTCTTCTGTTTGCCCGAGGTAACACCATGACCCAGTCTGCCACCCAGTTCATTCAGCGCATGCTGCAAACCCACCCCCAGTCCGGCCAGTCGCCATTCGAGATGAGTGCTCTAGTGGAATGCATCAGCGCCTGCTTCGAGTGTGCCCAGGTTTGTACAAGCTGTGCCGACGCCTGCCTAGGCGAGACCGAACACCTCTCGCACCTAGCCCACTGCATCCGGCTCAACTCGGACTGCGCCGACATCTGTGACACCACCGGGCGGATACTGATCCGTCAGACCCAGCCTGAACTGAGTGTCATTCGCGCTCAAGTGCAGTCCTGCCTAGCGGCCTGCAAAGCCTGCGGCGACGAGTGCAAGCAGCATGCCGAAAAGATGAATATGAAGCACTGCGAACTCTGCGCCGAGTCCTGCCGCCGCTGCGAGCAGGCGTGTCAAGCACTGCTGAATGGAATGCAAGCTTAGTCTAAGAGAGTAAACGTTTTGACTCATCTCGGAGCTCAACGAAAGGTGGATGGATGAATCCATCCAAATGGACGCGGTGATGGGTTATAAGACGCTGCTCGCCGTTGGGGCTTAGCTGCAGCCTGCCATTCACACCTTCTGGCCCTGAGATTGAGAGCTGCTGATCAGGAAGGGTTGGGAGCATGGCGTGGAGTGAGCGGCGGCCACGCTACGGGGAGGCGAAGAAGATGACCGAGCGAGAGCAGAAACAAGACGGGGATCAGATTTCAGCAGGCCGATTGCAAGATCAGCCGTCCACTGGGCAGCATTCAAACTGCCAAGACGCTAAGGGCTGGAGGCTGGCAGGCTCCTTGCTGGCGATTTCAGCGCTGGGGCTGACAGGCTTCAGCTGCCTATTCCCGCTGGCAGCGGCCCAAGAGAACAGGCCTGTCACCGAAGTCCGAGTCAGTGCCGTTCGCTCTTTGTCGCCTCCACCATTCCAGAAACCGCCGAGTATCACTCCGCTCAAGCAAACTCCAGCCGCCAGCTTGCAACAAGGCTTGCGGCGTGCTTTGGATGGCCTTCAAAGCACGCCGCAGAGCCAACAGCAACGAATCACAACAATCAAAGCTGCCTGTCAGGCCGCTCAGGTTGGAGCGTTCGCGTTGGGTGGAAGTTATAAAGAGGTCTTGCAGCATTTAGGAGCTGTGCTCCAGGAACTTCAATTCGGGCAGAGAAAAGCTCTGGTAGACGAGCAGCTCAGCACCGCCCTGAAAGCACTGGGCAGCGTCCCGGTCGGCTACGCCAAAGCTCCCACTTCGCTGATCGCCTACCGTGGCGCGGCAGTGATCAACGCTCAAGGTGTCCGGATCAGCACGCTTGAACGGATTGACAAGATGACCGGCGAAGCCCCGATCACCCTGACCTTGACTGCCCGCTCAGGGGTTCACGCCACCGCCAAGCAGCAGACACACCTTCTGGCGCGAGACCTGATCTTCGGGCCGCGCAGCACTTACGGTGAAACGCTGGTGTTGACGCCGGTATCAAGCACCATACCTAATCGGAAGTAGGGAAGGGGAAGATAACTTGACTGGGAAGGGGAACCTATGCTGCTCAATCTTTACTCCGTTATCGCCCTGGCTGCTCTGTTCATCTTCGGGCTGGCGCTGCTCGCTGCTGCCGCCTGGCGTCCCAACGTCAAAAAGCTGAGCCAGCTGGGCGCTTGGAAGCAGTACCGTTTCGGCTTCCCCACTTACGCCCTGATCTTCCTCGCTTTTGATATGGAAATGATCTTTATGTACCCTTGGGCTGTCGTGTTCCGGGGCATCGGGCTGGAAGCGTTTCTGGATATGCTGGTGTTCATCGCCATTTTGCTCTCTGGGCTCTTTTACGCTTGGCGAATGGGCGGGCTGGAATGGGAGTAGTCGGCGGTGCATTCTTTACCCTGTTGGCCTTGGTTGTAGGCGTGGCATTCACCTTCTGGCTGGAACGGGCCTTGACTCTGGCGGTAGGGGCGGCGCAGTCTCTCAAGCTTAGCGAAGACGTTGTGCTCACACACGCCGACCGCTGGATGTACCCGGCGGGGCCAATCTCGGCACTGTTCGGCGTGACGGTCGCGGCGGCGGTCTTGCCGTTTGGTCCAAGACTCATCGGCGCTGACTTGGGCATCGGGGCGTTCTACTTCATTGTGGTGGTGGATTTTGTGGTGCTGGGCGTGGCACTGAGCGGCTGGGGCGCGGGCACGAGAAATGCCGTGGAGAGTTTTTACCGCATCACCGCGCAGCTCGTCTCCTACGTAATACCCCTGGGACTCGCTTATGTCGGAGCGTTAATGATGGCCGCGTCCCTCTCAACGACACAGATCGTGGAGGCGCAGCGTGACGTGTGGTTCATCGTGCTTCAACCGCTGGGCTTCATCCTGTACCTCGTCACGGGATTGATGCAGGCCTACCGCGCTCCCTTTTACGAGCCGCTCTCAGAACACCTCGGCGGCGGATTTTTGAACTTTGTTGGCGGCTGGAAAGCGCTGATGTGGCGCGCTGCGCTGGCTGGGCTGCTGTTCGTGATCTCAGCGATGGGCGCGGTGCTGTACCTGGGCGGGTGGCTCGGTCCCTGGCTGCCGCCGCCCGTCTGGATGCTGCTCAAAACCTTCGCGCTGATGACATTGATGCTGTGGCTGGGGCGACGCTTCAAGCCGCTCAGCACCGCGCAGATGCTCTCACTCTCCTGGCGCATTCTGATTCCTGCCGGACTCCTCAACGTCCTGGTTGTCGGCGGTCTGATTCTCGCAGGGGTGGGGCCGCAATGATGTTAGGTGAAACAGCGCAGTGGGTCGCCTTCATTCTGTTCACGCTGCTGACGGTGCTGGGCGCACTCGGCATGTCCACCACCATGAGCATGTTCCGCAGCGGCATCTTCCTGATGGCCTCGTTCATCGGCGTGGCAGGCCTGTTTATCTTGCTCTCCGCTGATCTGCTCGGCCTGTTGCAAATCATGATGTACATCGGCGGGATGCTGGTGATGATCCTCTTCATGCTGCTGTTCTCAATGGACCCTGGCGGAGCAATGATGGCAGGCATGGACATGTCGCCGGTTGAGCGGCTATTCAGCCGGGGGCTGAAACCACAGGACAAGGGCGAGGAGCATTCAGGCCAGGACGACATGGCCGGAGAGGAAGACTCAGACGGGGAAAAGCCTCACGATCACGCCGCAATGCAACATTCCGGGATGAAGATAGACGGGGAACACGATCACCATGCCATGCACAACAGTGACGACCAAGAAGGCCTGTCCGAACAAGCTCAACCGCAAAGTCACGGCGAGATGGCCGACATGGACATGGGCGACGAGGACGCGGCCCACAAGCCACACGACTACGCCGCCATAAATCACTCGGGCATGAACCACGGTGCCGCCGAGCAGCAGATGGGGGAGAACCATGCCATGACGCACGGCGATGCCGGGAACAGTCCGACGAGTGGAGAAAAGGACTGTGAGCACGGCCAGATGGATCATTCCAGCATGGATCACGGCGACATGGACATGGGCAACATGGATATGGACATGAGCATGGTCACACCCGCCCGGCCCTGGGCAGCGGCAATCGGTATTGCCTTCAGCGCCGTGCTGGTGGGTTTGCTGCTGTGGCGTCCCACCTGGCCCGTCACGAGTGCCGCCTTCAGCACCGATTCGCCCCGAGAGATCGGCATGCTGCTGATGGGCAAATACATGATGGCTTTCGAGGGCGTAGGCCTGCTGATCTTGCTGGGCATCTTCGGAGCCGTGTTTTTGCAGCGCCCTGGTTCGCACCCCTCGGATCAGGGTCGTGAGGCTTACGTCACCGCCGACAAGAATCCAGTTTCAATTGAGCTGGAGCCGGAGGACGAATCGTGACCATTCCCCTCAGTGCTTACCTGATCGTGGCGGCTCTCTTATTTGGCATCGGCATCTACACGGTGGTGGCGCAGCGCTCCGCCGTGATGGTGCTGATGGGCGTGGAAGTGCTGCTCAACGCCATAGGCCTCAATCTCATCGCCTTCTGGCGCTACGTGCATCCGCAGGACTACTCCGGTCAGATCTTCACCATCCTGATCGTGACGGTGGGAGCGATTGAAATGGCGGTCGGCCTCGCCATCATGATGCTGCTCTACCGCAACCGCCAGACGCAGCAAGTGGACGATTATCAGGAGTTGAAAGGATGACAGCCCTGCTACTGGCCGTGCCGCTCGCGCCGTTGGCCATTTCGCTGCTGATCGGTATATCGCAAAGCAAATATGCGGGCTGGCTGAACCTTGTGGGCGTCGTCCTGTCATTGCTGGCCCTGCTGCTGATCGGTGGGGCGAGTCCGGCGCTGTCAGGCCTCTGGTTTGAAAGCGGGGCATTTCGGATAACGGTGGGCCTCTCGCTGGACGGCCTCTCCAAGCTGCTGGCTTACCTGGTGGCGGGCGTCGGCCTGCTGGTCAGCGTCTACGCAGTGGGCTACATGCGGGGGGAAAAGGGGCAGCCTAGATTCTTCGCCACCTTTTCCTTCTTCATCGGCGCGATGCTCACCCTGGTGCTGTCCGACTCCTTCGCACTGCTGTTCGCTGCCTGGGAGGGCGTGGGGCTGGCCTCGTACCTGCTGATCGGCTTCCACTACACCGAGGAAAAAGCGCACAAAGCGGCATTCCGGGCTTTTCTGATGACGCGAGTGGGCGACGTGGGGCTGCTACTCGGCTGGCTGCTGGCGCTGAATCTGACCGGAACGAGCGACATCGCCACGTTTCTGACTCGGGTGAACACGCTTCCCGCCACGCTGCTGGCCGCCCTGTTCCTGATCGGGGCCATTGGCAAGAGTGCCCAACTCCCGCTGACCGCCTGGCTGCCCGACGCGATGGCTGGCCCCACACCAGTCTCAGCGCTGCTGCACTCGGCGACGATGGTGGCGGCGGGCGTGTACCTGCTGCTGAGGCTAGAACCGCTGTTTGCCGCTGCGCCCGCCGTCCTGCTGGCGGTGGCCATCGTGGGCGGCCTGACGGCGCTCTTCTCGGCCCTTGTCGCTACCGCCCAGACGGATCTCAAACGGGTGCTGGCGTGGTCAACAGTGTCGCAACTTGGAGAGATGTTTTTCGCTTATGGGCTGGGCGGGCCGTTTGCTGCCGCCTCCCATCTGGGGGTCCACGCGCTGTTCAAGTCGGCGCTGTTTCTGAGCGCGGGGGCCGTGCAGCATGCGGCGGACACGCTGGACATGCGGCGGCTGGGCGGCCTGTGGCGATTAATGCCGCTGAGCGCCCTTACCTTCACCCTGGCAGGCCTGACGCTGGCTGGAGTGCCCCCCTTCGGCGCGTTCTGGAGCGAGGAGGCCATTCTGGGCACGGCGGTTCAGGCCGGAACGTTCGTCGGCGCGTTTATGCTGCTGCTGATCTTTCTGGCGGGCGTCTACATCTCGCGGGCGGGCGTGGCGACCTTCTGGCCGAGGAGAGAGAACGCGAAAGCGCATGAAGTCGGTGCGTTGATGGCCTGGCCCGGTCTGATTCTGGCCGTTGCCGCGCTGTTCGGCGGCGTTCTGGGTGAAGTGCTGCGCGGCCTGTTGCCCTTCACTCCGTCGCCGGAAGTGACGCTGGGCTGGCGGATTGCGGCCATCTCTGCGAGTGTTCTGGGCCTCGCCTGGGGCGGTGTGTGGGCCGTTCGTTTGAGTGCTACTCCCGCTCTCGGCGACTGGCCGCGTGTGCTGGGAACGGCGCTGGAAGGCCTGATGGTGGGCATGGCGCGGGGCACCTGGGCACTCTCACTCGGGTTGCAGCGGCTGGAAGGGGGACTGAACGGCGCGGCACGATCTACCGCTCACGCGGCGCTGGGCAGCAGTCTCGGCGTTCAGCGGGCGGAGTCCAGCTTTGATACTTCCGGGCGGGTAGTCGCCGACTTTACACTGTCGGGCGCGAATCTGACTGCCCGCGCCGAGGAAGGCGGCTTCGCACAGGGAGCTGACAACCTGGCCCGAAGTCTGGGCAACCTGGGCACCCGGCTACGCGGTCTGGAAACCGGAAAGATTTACCTCTACACCCTGATTCTCTTCGGCTGGGTGCTGGTCATGGCCGTGGGGGCCGTGCTGTGGCACTGAGCGGCCCGTTCAATTCGCACCTCATTGGAGAATTCTTGTGCTGAACCTCATTATCTTCCTGCCCCTGCTGACTGGGTTGCTGATTCTGGCCCTCCCCGCCTCGCGTCCCGCTTTGCTGCGCTGGGCGTCACTGGGCGGCGCTGGTTTGACACTGCTTGGCAGCTTGTGGCTGTGGTTCAGCTTTGATGGCAGGGCGGGCGGCATTCAGTCGCGCACGGTCACGAATTGGGTTCCCTCCATCGGCGCGAGTTACGACGTGGGCCTGAGCGGGCTGGGCCTCGCCATAATCGTTCTCACGGCCCTACTGCTGACCTTGGTCATGGTCTACGTCTTATCGGAACGGGAGCGAGTCAAGGAACACGCCTTCCTCTTTTTGCTGATGGGCACCGGCCTGATTGGTCTGTTCTCGGCTCAGGATTTGCTGCTGTTCTACCTGTTCTTTGAGGTCGCACTGGTGCCGATGTATTTCATCGTGGGCATCTGGGGCGGCGAGGGCAGGCGGTATGCGGCCATGAAGTTTTTTCTCTACACGCGGGCGGGCAGCCTGGCGATGCTGCTGAGTTTTCTGGCGCTGTATCTCGGCACGCCGGGCACGGGCGGCGCGGCCCACAGCTTCTCCATCGCGGCAGTCGCGGCGGCGCAGCCTTACGCCGGGACCACTGCCGCCTTCTGGGTGATGCTGGGGTTGCTGCTGGGCTTCGGTGTCAAACTGCCCACCTTTCCACTCCACAACTGGCTGCCCGACGCGCACGTGGAAGCGCCCACCGAGGGCAGCGTGATGCTGGCGGGCGCTCAACTCAAGATGGGCGCGTACGGGCTGCTGTTTATCCTGTTGCCGCTGATGCCGCAAACGGTGCAGCGCTACGCCTGGTTGCTGGCCGCGCTGGGCATCATCTCGCTGGTGTACGGCGCACTGGCGGCCCTGGCGCAGCGCGATCTCAAGCGGCTGATCGCTTACACCTCCATCAACCACATGGGTTACGTGATGTTAGCGGCGGGCATCTGGGGACTCACCAGTAATTTGGCAGTGCGCGAGCTGACCTTAAACGGTGCGGCCTTCCAGATGGTCAGTCACGGCCTGCTGACTGGCGGGATGTTCTTTCTGGTGGGCATTCTGGGCCACCGCGCCGGAACGCGCAATATTGACGCGTTCGGCGGGCTGATGTCGCTGCCGCGCTTCGCCGGACTGCTGGGCCTGCTGGCCTTCGGTTCGCTGGGTCTGCCGGGGCTGTCGGGCTTTGTGGCCGAGTTTCAGGTGATCGGGGCCACGGTGGGCGTGAACATATGGCTGGCAGTGCTGACGGTTCTTGGGCTGCTTATTTCCACTGGCCTGTATCTGCGCGTTTTGGCAGGGGTGCTGATGGGTCAGAAACCCGCAGAATTGAATATTCAGGACTTGAACGGGCGTGAGTTGTGGGCGATTGTTCCGCTGGCGGTTCTCTCGCTGTTGCTGGGCATTTTACCTGCTGTGCTGCTGGAGCCACTGTCCAATGCCGTGCGCTCCCTCGCGGCACTGGGACGCTGAACATGAACTGCCTTGATCTGTGGGCCATCGGGCCGGAACTGGCTCTGGCGCTGACCTGCCTGCTGCTCGTTCCGTTGGCCGGATTGGTGCGCGGCAAATGGCGGGCGCTGCCGTCCATCTTCGCGGGATTCGGCATGGTCGTGGCGCTGTTCCTGAACATTCAAACCCTCAACTTCCCCCAGCAAGCCGTCTTCTGCGGCACCTACGCGCTGGACGGCTTCGGCAGCGTCTTCAAGCTGCTGATCATCGGCTCGGCTTTACTGGCTCTGCTGCCCATCGCCGCTTACTTTCATGGACGCGACGCCGAACCGCACGCCCCCGTCGCGCTGATGTTTGCCGTGCTGGGCGGGGTGGCGCTGGCGGGCAGCTTAGATCTGGGATTGATCGTGCTGTTCCTCCAGATGCTCAGCACCGCCTCTTACCTGCTGGTCAGCGTGACGCGCGGCGGTAAGCGGGCCAACGAGGCCACGCTCAAATACTTCATCTACGGCGCGGTGGCGCTGGCAGTCATGGCCTACGGCCTGAGTTTTCTCTACGGCCTGACCGGAAGTCTGTCGCTGAGCAGCATCGGTGCGGCGCTGGGCGGAGCTGATCCGGTGTGGGTCTGGGTGGCGCTGACGCTCATTCTGGTGGGCTACGCTTTCGAGATCACCGCCGTGCCTTTTCACTTCTGGGCACCGGATGTCTACGCCGGAGCGAGTGCGCCGGTCACGGGTTTCATCTCGGTGCTGCCCAAGATCGCCGGATTCGCCGGACTGCTTCGGCTGCTATTGATCGCCTTTCCAAACGGGCTTTCGGGCTGGCCCATCCTGATCGCCGTCCTGGCCGCCCTGACTATGCTGCTGGGCAACCTGGCGGCGCTGCGCCAAACCCGGCTCAAGCGGCTGCTGGCTTACTCCAGCATCGCGCAGGCGGGCTACGTGCTGATGGCAGTGGCGGTGGCCGGAACAGTGCCAGGAGCACTGAGCGCAGCAGGCTACTATCTGGCGGCGTATGCCTTCATGAATCTGGCAGCATTTACGGTGGTGGCGCAGTTCGAACGGAAAAGTGGGCAAGACCAGCTCACCAGTCTGCGTGGACTTTCAAAAACTGCCCCCGGTACGGCGGCGCTGCTGACGCTGGCGTTACTCTCGCTGGCTGGAATTCCCCCGCTGGCCGGGTTTCTGGGCAAGGTCTTGCTGCTGCAAATGGCCTTGTCGGGTGGGCTGACCTGGCTGGCGGTGTTCGCGGCGCTGAATATGGTGCTGGGGCTGTACTACTACCTTCGGCCCGTCGTGGAGATGTATTTGCGCTCCCCCGAAGGTGAGACTGAGCTGCACCGTGAGCCGGGGTACGGCTGGGCGCTGGGCCTGACCACCTTCGGTACGCTGCTGCTGGGGATCTGGCCTGCACCCGCGCTGGCGTTACTGTCTGGGCTGGCGCGGATGCTGCATTGAATGTCGGCTCTACCCGTGATGCGCCGCCAGCAAGGTGAAAGTAAACACGCTCCCGGCGGCGCTGGACTCGACCTTGAGACTGCCGCCCATGCGCTCGACCAGCCCTTTGGCGATCGTCAGGCCTACGCCGCTGCCGTCACTGCGCGTGCGAGCCGCATCCACCCGGTAAAAACGCTCAAAAATACGGCTTAAGTGTTCCGGCGGGATGCCAACGCCGGTATCCCGCACTTCAAAAATGACAACTCCGCCCTGCTGACGGGCGCTAAGGCTGACCTGACCGCCGCTGGGCGTATGGCGCACGGCGTTACTCAGCAGATTGGCCAGCACCTGCGAGGTGCGCTCCTCATCCCCGGTCACGGCAGGGAAGGGGTGGGGCAAATCAAGTTCAAGACGCAACCCCTGCTCCTCGGCTGCGCCTTCAAAGCGTGCGATTGCCGCCTGCATGACCTCTTGCGGCTGGAAGTTGCTGAGGCGCAACTCCACCGCGCCCGCCTCCACCCTTGACACCAGGCTAAGGTCTCTGGCCAGCCGTTCCAGGGCGCGGGTTTCGCGGATGATGGCCTGCGACGCAGCGGCAGAATTCATAACCTGATCTTCCAGCGCCTCAGCGTAACCCCGCAGGGCACTGAGCGGCGTGCGGAGTTCGTGAGCCACATTGGTGATCAGCTCAATGCGGCCCCTTTCTACTTGCTCCAGGGCGCTGGCCATGCGGTTGAAATGGCGGGCCAGATCGGTGAGTTCGTCCTGACCCTGTTCGGGGAGGCGGCGGGTGTACTCACCTGCGGCGATGGCGTGGCTCCCGTCGCGCAGCAGGGCCACGCTGTGCATCATCCGCCGGGCCGAAAAAAGCGCCGTGAGCGCCGCCACCGTCAATGACAGCGGCACCGAGGCGATCAGCGCGGAGGTGAGAGTGCCGCGCACGCCGCGCTCCAGGTCTGGGCGCAGGGAAGCGCCGTTCGGGCCAATCAGCGCCACCATCTGCTCAACATGGTGGCGGATGAAGGCAGGGGCGAGCAGTTCGGCAATCAGCAGGAGTGCGCCCAGCGCTACGATGATGACCAGCAGATGCGATAAAAACAGTCGAGGAAAGAGTTTCATCCTCTCATACCAGCTCGTCTTTGAAGCGGTAGCCCACACCCCGCACCGTCTCGATGTAGCGCGGGTGCTCCGGATCGTCGCTCAACTTCTTTCGGAGGCTGGTGATATGCACGTCGACCACGCGGGACGATCCCGGCAGCGAATTGTCCCACAAGCGCTCCAGCAATCTCTCGCGGCTCCAGACCAGTCCGGGGTGCTGCGCCAGTGTGATGAGCAGATCGTATTCCAGTCGCGACAGCTCGATGACCTCGCCGCTGAGCGTCACCCGGCGGCTGCGCGCATCAAGTGACAGCTCACCGCTGCGCGTTTCATGCCGCACGCCCACCCGGCGCAGCAACACGCGCACGCGGGCCAGCACTTCACGCGGACTGAAGGGCTTGACCACGTAATCGTCAATGCCGATGGCCAGTCCGCGCAACTTGTCTTCCTCCTCGCTGCGGGCGCTCAGCATCAGGATGGGCAGTTCCAATCCGCGTGCACGGGCCTCGGCGGCGACTTCCAGTCCGCTGAAGCCCGGCAGCATCCAGTCGAGAATGGCGAGGTCAGCACTGCCCATCAGTGGCAAGGCGGCGTCACCGCTGACAGCGCTCAGTACCGTGTGTCCTTCCGTCGCCAGGTAGGCGGCCAGGATTTCCTGAATGGCCGGGTCATCGTCGACGATCAGGATGCGGGCCATACGCCTCCTTGAACCAATCTCAAATGCCGCGCTTGATCAGCCACTGGCGGTAGAGGTACATCTCGTCGGCTTGGGTGCGGATAATCTCGCGGGCCAGCTTGGTCACGCGGGCGTCGCTGCTCTTTTGCAGGGCCAACGTGGCCATCTCAATGGCGCTGGCGTGGTGCGGGAGCATCCCGGTGACAAATCCGGCGTCGCTGTCTTTATTGGTTTTCAGTGCCGCCAGCATCCCGTCCATCTCCTTGGCCATGCCGGTTTGCCAGGATTTGTCTACCCCACCGAGGCTACCCAGCCAACTGGTCATATCTTTAATTTCTTTTTGCTGGGCGCTGATAACGGCTTTCGTCCAGGTCTTGACCTGCGCGTCCTTGACGTTGTTGATCACGGCCTTGCTCATGTCGATGGCCCCTTGGTGGTGGACGATCATCATGGAGAGGAAAGCGCGATCAAAGGCCTTGCCACTGAGGCTGGACAGGTTCTTGTCTGCCTGGACAGTGTGGGTCATCCCCGGCATGCTGTCCATCTTCTGCGCTGGGGCCAGGCCTAACATGGCCAGGGAAAGGGCGGATATCAGCGAAACAGTCTTGAGTTTATTTTTCATAGGTGTAACCTCACCGACCACGCTAGAGCGGTCCTGTTAAGTTCGCGTAAAGGAAACTGTGATGTGGGAGGTGGAGTAGAAAAAACCTCCCGTCAGCCGTCGGGCCAGCAGGAGGAGCGCTTCGGAGTACGCCTGATTCAGGTGTATTTGAGCGCTTCCATCAGTTCCTCGACGATCTCGATACTGTCGCCGCGCTGATGCGATGTGGCCACGTGCGCTTCCAAGTGGCCGCGCAGCACCACCTCGCCCGCACCCGATAAGGCCCCCTGCACCGCTTTAATCTGCCTCAGCACGTCCACGCAGTAAGCGTCGGGGTCATCCAGCATTCTCACGATGGCGTCAAGGTGGCCGCGTGCGATCTTCAGGCGGCGCGAGGCGCGTTTGCGGGAGTCTTCCGGCATACACAACCTGCCGGAAGACTCGCAGGGAGTTCCCGGCTTACTGGCGGAGCTGGGCACCGTAGCCCTCTTCCTTGACAGCAGCCATGAGTGCTTGGGGATCAGCCTGGCCCTGCACTTGAGCGGTGCCGCCTTGCAGATCAACGTTCACGTCCTGCACGCCTGAAACGGACTTGAGGGCTTTGGTCACGGCAGTCTGGCAATGCCCGCAGGTCATGCCGCTGATGTTCAGTTCTGTAGTCATGGCGTTATTTTATATCCTCCCCAACAGGGTGTCAAGTTAAACAGGTAAGATCAAAGATGTTTTTATCGTCTCCTAGTTTGATTTTAAGCTTCTGCTTCCTCTATACTTAACTAAACCCCCCTGGGGGGATAAGGAGATCAGATGACAGCAAACGAATCGGCAACACTGGAGATTGGTGTGCAGGGGATGACCTGCGCGAGCTGCGTGGGCCGGGTGGAGCGCGGGCTGAAGAAGGTGGACGGCGTTGAGGACGCTACCGTCAACCTCGCCACCGAGCGGGCCACCGTGCGCTTTGACGCGGCCCAGACTGATGCCAAGACACTGATCGCCAAAGTGCGCGATGTGGGGTACGAACCTATCACCGCCGAGCTTGATCTCCCGATCACTGGGATGACCTGCGCCAACTGCGTGGGGCGCGTAGAGCGTGCCCTAAGTAAGGTAGACGGCGTGCTGAGCGCCAGCGTCAATCTGGCCAGCGAACGCGCCCACATTCAGTATTTGCCTGCCAGCACCACGCCGGGCCAGCTCAAGACCGCTGTGCGTGAAGCAGGCTACGGTGTGCTGGAAACAGAGGCCGGAGAAGCAGGCGTGGACACCCAGCGGGCGGCCCGTGAAGCGGAAGTCTCGCACCTGCGCTCGCAAGTCGTCTTCAGTGCCGTGTTTGCCGTCCCGCTGCTGCTACTGGCCATGCTGCCGATGCTGGTTCCGGCGCTGGATGCCGCATTGATGAGGGCAGTCCCAATGACGGCCCTCAACTGGATCATGCTGGCGCTGGCGGCCCCCGTGCAGTTCGGCCCCGGACGCCGCTTTTACCGCCTAGGCTGGGCCAGCCTCAAGCACCGCAGCCCCGATATGAACGCGCTGGTAATGATCGGCACTTCCGCCGCCTTCTTCTACAGTCTGGCCGTGACCCTCGCGCCGCAACTCTTCCCAGCGGGCACGGCGCACGTGTATTACGAAGCGTCGGGCGTGGTCATCACCCTGATTTTGCTAGGCAAGTATTTTGAGGCGCTAGCAAAGGGGCGCAGCAGCGAAGCGATGAAGACCCTACTCTCCTTGCAACCCAAAGAGGCGCGGGTCTTGCGGGGCGATATAGAAAGCCTGATTTCTGTAGACGAAGTGCAAGTCAGCGACACCTTGCGCGTCTTGCCCGGCGAGAGTATTCCGCTGGATGCCGAAGTTTTGGCGGGTCAGAGTTACGTCAACGAGAGCATGATTACCGGGGAGAGCGTGCCCATTCAAAAGACACAGGGTGCGGCCGTCATCGGCGGCACCCTCAACGGCAACGGAGCACTGACTTTGCGCGTGACCCGCGTGGGCAATGACACGGCTTTAGCGCAGATCATCAAGCTGGTCGAGACGGCCCAAGGCAGCAAGCCGCCGATTCAGGGGCTGGCCGACAAGGTGGTGGCGGTGTTCGTGCCTATCGTGCTGGTCATCGCCGCCGTGACCTTTGCCGCGTGGTTCTTTTTGGGTGGCGAGGGGGCGCTCAGTCAGGCGCTCATCAACATGGTCGCGGTCTTGATTATCGCCTGCCCCTGCGCGATGGGCCTGGCCACTCCAGTCAGCGTGATGGTCGGCACTGGCAAGGCCGCCGAACTGGGGGTGCTGTTCAAGAGTGGCACGGCGCTGGAAGGCTTACAGGCGGCGCAGGTCATCGCTCTGGACAAGACTGGCACACTGACAAAGGGCCAGCCGGAACTGACCGATCTGGAATTGACCGCTGGATTTGAACGTGAGCAGGTGCTGCGTCTTGTCGCCAGCGCCGAGCAAGACAGTGAACATCCCATCGCCCGCGCCATCGTGGACGCGGCCAAACGGGAGAGCCTAAGCCTGTCCGCGCCGCAGTCATCTCAGGCGGTGCCGGGCTTTGGACTGGAAGCCAGCGTGAACGGTGTGCGGGTTCAAGTCGGCGCAGACCGCTACATGGCGCAGTTGAACTTGAGTCCAGACGTGTTCGCCGCGCAAGCTGAGCAACTCGGCAATGAAGGCAAGAGTCCGCTTTACGTGGCCCTAGACGGTCAGTTGGCCGCGATTCTGGCAGTGGCCGACCCGGTCAAGGAGGGTAGTCGGGAAGCGGTGGCGGCCTTGCACAGTCAAGGATTGAAGGTGGCGATGATCACCGGGGACAATGCCCGCACCGCTCAGGCGATTGCTCGGCAACTTGGCATTGACCAAGTGCAGGCCGAGGTGTTGCCCGGCGACAAAGCTGAGGCGGTCAAGGCGTTGCAGGCGGGTGGTCAGAAGGTGGCCTTTGTCGGCGACGGCATCAATGACGCGCCCGCCCTGGCTCAAGCCGATGTGGGCATCGCGATTGGCACAGGTACGGACGTGGCCGTGGAGACGGCGGACGTGGTGCTGATGTCGGGCGACTTGCGCGGCGTGCCCAATGCACTGGCCCTCTCCAGGGCGACGCTGCGGAACATCCGGTTGAATCTCTTCTGGGCTTTTGGCTATAACATTCTGCTGATTCCGGTGGCGGCGGGCGTGCTGATTCCGGCCTTCGGGATTCGGCTCAGCCCAGTGCTGGCCGCCGCCGCGATGGGCTTTTCGAGCGTCTTCGTGCTGAGCAATGCCTTGCGTCTGCGGCGATTCAAGCCGCCACTGCCGCCTAGCAGCCCTGCTTCCCCCTCACCTGAGCGGCCGCCCGCTCCTGAAGCGCAAGGACGCCTCACATAACCAAACTTACCGTCGGCCCGTGGGTCGCTGCCCAGAAACTTCCCAGTACACACTGGATTCTGTCATCGTACTCTCCCCTCGAATTCCTGGCCGACTGGCGCTGTGCCGTGTTCAAGACCATTACCGCGTCTCTTTCGCCCGGACAGTGACGCCAGCGTCGCCCAGGCCAAGCGCCAGCCAATCAGTGTCCAAGGTCGCGCTTGAGGGTCTCGAACTGCTCTTTGGTCAGTTCGCCTCTGGCAAACCGTTCGCGGGCAATCTGAAGGGCGCGGTCCGTATCGAATACGCTTCCCGCGTGACCTCCGTGCGGCCCTGGATTGAGGGCGCGGACCAGAACCACCAGCCCAACGATGACCACCACCATAAACAGCATCATGCCGATCCATCCAAACGCTCCCGAATTCATCCCGTAACCGTAGCCGTTCATATTGACTCCTCTGTTCTTCTATTGATTGCCTATTGAACGCTGACGCTGTTTCCGGCAGGTTGAACTCTGGGCCTGCCAGATCTTGACGTGGATAAAGGGAAATGGCTCATGGATTCACTCCTTGCGTTCAGGGCGTGGTTGAAAGGATCAGCAGCTTGCCGCGTCACACCTCGGCCAGCACCCGTTGAAATATCCCCCTGGCCTGGTTCCCGAGTGGACCGAGCGCCTCGTTGCCCGTCCGCCCGATAGCCAGGGCCGGGTCGAGAAAGCCCATCTCGGTGCCGGTCTGCGTGCCGATCACGAACGCGCCACAGGGCAGCAGGGCGGCGATGCTCGGGTCGAATTCGAGGGTGTAGAGCACTCCCAGACCCTCTGCCGTAAGTGCGGTCTTCAGCCATTCGAGAACGGCGTCCACATCGGCCTCGACGGTTCGCTTAAGGGCAAAATCGGTCATATCAACCTTCTGATGGGTACGGGTCTACTTGACCTCGCCGAGATAAGCACCGTGCCAGCCATGCACCCAGACCTCTCCGGTGAAGGCATTGACCGACAGCATGCCTTCGATGGTCTTGCGGCCGTAATCGAAGGTGTAGTACCCGGGAAACGGCATCCCTTCGATCACCTTCCCTCCGGGCAGGTACCCGGCCAGGAAGGTGTTGGCGAGCTTCTGGGCCGCTACCTTCATGTACCGAACCGGGGTCGAAGGACCCGAACGGCCCTGACTGACACTTCCGCCCATCATGCCGTTGTCAAACTGGCCACCCTGCATGCCGAAGCGGGTGTTCCAGAGCATGTCCGGTCCGGGTTCCGGCTGGACGATTCCGGTATAGCGGTCGACGAGCACTTCGGCCAGGCCCGCGCCGGTCGTGGTGTCCAACACCTGAACGTAGTAATTCTCAGCGAAGACCATGAAGTCCCTGGTCTTGACCTGCGATCCATAGCGACCCACAAACCCTTGTGCGCGCCTCCGGGCCTCGTCTTGCGAGATGGGACGCGACGAGGGAGCGTAGAGGCTCATCATTCCGCCGCCCATGCCATTGCCGCCCATCATGCCCTGCCCATTTCCCTGTCCTGCTCCAGCACTTCCAGGTTGATCCATCATGCTCTGGGCAAGCACGCTTCCCAGGAGTCCGAATAGGAGCAGCCCGGCACCAATCAGCAGTTGATTGCTCGTCTTCTTCATCATTGACCTCGCTTGATCCTGCACCCAGTTCTGTCCTCTGAATCTAGGTGCAGGACGTTACCAGGCCGTTACCGGAGATGGTTCTGGCAATTTAATTGGGGAGGCGACTGATAAGGTCAGTGGCCGTCTGAACCTCAGACGGCCACTTCAACTGCACGCTGGCTGAGGGAGAAGCTGTGGTAGAGCCAGAGAGCGTACTGGATGATGCTCAGCGGAAGACGGTGGCGGTAGGGCTTGCGGTCAGTCACGGACGCTCAGCCTACCGCGCTTAACTTGCCAGAACCCTCGCGGGCTAGAAAGCGGCCAGGCGAGTCGAGGGCTACCCTGACGGGTTCAGGATCTGGCTTTAAAGAATCTCGTCTTCAGGGACCCCCGGCAGGTTGTGGGAAGCGAAGCAGGGAACAACGCTCCGCTCCAGAAAACCCTTCGGGCGGCGTGGCGAGACTGCTCCGTCTCCAGCAGCTTACTCTCCTCGGAGCGTCGCGGCTGACACACTCAGCAGTCCTGTTCGCCACCTTGGAGTTGCAGGACGCCCACCTGTCAGCGGCCAAGCAGATGACTGCCAAGCCGATTATCATTGTCCAGCGTGTCAGTCGTGTCTGACCAGGTGAAGGCAACGTGACTGTCTGAGCAGCTGACGGAAGCGGGTGTGTCTTGCTAGACTCTGGGTACAGGCGATGGCATGCGCCTTGAACCGCCCAGCGTCCAGCTGATTCTGCCTACCTTCCCAGGACGCAGGGAGTTCTCATGCCAATCTGGACCGGAATTTCACTCGGCGGCGCGCTCGGCGCACTGTCTCGGTATTACTTCAACCTCTTCATCCAGGGGCGGCTCGGTCAGAGTCACTGGGCGTCTTTCCCACTCGGCACGCTGGTCATCAACGTGATTGGCAGTTTCCTGCTCGGTCTGGTCATCGCCCTCAGCGCCAGGGATCTGGTCAGCCCAGAACTGCGGCTGGCATTCGGCACCGGCTTCGTGGGGGCCTTCACCACCTTCAGCACCTTCGAATGGGAGAGTGACCTGCTGCTCCGGAGTGGCGAGTCGGGCCGGGCCGCTCTGTACATTCTCGGCAATCTGCTGAGTGGCTACGTGGCGGTGCTGTTCGGTCGCTGGGTGGCGTCCCGAATCGGCGGCCTCGTATGACTTGGACAGATGCTGCCCTCCTCAAGATTCACCTCGGCGCGACCGATCAGGTGCGCGGCGAATCGACCTTTGACTGGCTGATCCAGGCTGCCAGACAGGCTGGTCTGAAAGGCGCGACCGTCACCCAGGGCAGCATGGGTTTCGGACTGGACGGCGAACTCCGGCACGCCTCGCTCTTCCACTTCGCGCAAAACCTTCCGGTGGTGGTTGAGATAGTTGACGAGGAGGACAAGATCCAGCGCTTTCTGGAGGGTGTCCAGGCCGAGCTAACCGCCTCGGCTCTAATTACCGTGCAGCGCGTGCGGCTTCTTGCTCGCAGTGAGGTGGTCCCGTGAACGCAGTTCTGCGGCTGTACGTGTTGGCTGGCGACCGGCTGGGAGGTCAACCGCTGGAGAGGGTAATTGTGGACACGGCCAAGTCTCTGCATCTGCCCTGGGCCTTTTCCCGACCTGGAATCGCAGGGTATGGGCGGCATGGGCTGGAGGTTGACCTGATGCTGCTGGAGATCAGACCGGACCGCATGCCAATAACGGTTCAGGTGTTCGGCGCGGAAGAACAACTGACGTCACTGCTTCTTCAGTTGCAGGAACGCCAGATGCCAGACCGGACGGTGGTGCTTGAACCGATCGAAATGTCCACCGTAGGCCACCGTACGGGTTGACTTCAAGCGTCAGCAGGGAGGGCCAATTCGCACAGCCCGCCGCCCATGTTTGGTAGGTCTCCTGTCCCAGATTTTGACCATTCGACTGAATTTTACGCTCGAGTGGTCAATTTGAAGGGCAATTCGGCGTTTGATGCAGCGAAATGGGGTTGAAAACCGACGAAATCACGGGATTCGGCAGCTTAAGCTGAGGCACAAAGGCACACAAACGCCGGCTCCTGAGTGGTTATGCCTGGCCCACTGATCCGGCGCTGCAAAACGGTTGTGTTGCCTTAACTTGGTTCACGGCAGTCGGAGGGCGGGGGTAGCCTGAACCTCAGGCCACCCCCGCCGCAACGGTTGACCACGTCTGGAACGCTCGTTTCTGATCACTTCTCCTCACTGCGGCGGAGACACTGGTGCGGGAATGATGGTGGAGATTGGTGATCCAGGCGTGCAAACTCAGGAATTCTTGAGCGCGTTTCTGTCGTCTGAACCCCTGTTGACTTCGCTCTTGTCGCCGTGTCGATCGATGTTCCTGCTCGACGATATTGTTACAACGGGCCTTGGAGATCACTTCTTGGTGGTCGACGTCAGCCAGGCTTGGGATCTGCCGAATCGCAGCTCCGTAACTCTGGAGCTGATCGGTACGAATGACCTCTGGAACGTCATATTCACCCAAAAGCCTTGTCAGGAAGGTCTTCGCCGCCTTGGTATTCCTGTGCCGCTGAAGGAGAATATCGAGTACGAAGCCATACTCATCCACGGCCCTCCAGAGCCAGTGTCGAACACCATCCACCGTCGTATAGACCTCATCCCGGTGCGGCTGTACCTGCTTGAGCGCGTCGAAGCCGCAGAACGAACGGCAGACTTTGCCCAAATGCAGGCTCGGCGGCAAAGGCACCAAACGGCGGGTGGCCAGATCATGCCGGAGCTTGCCGCGCCTGCGCCAAGTCAAGTCATGCAAGAAACCGAAGCATTGACCATCAAGCTTCAGCATCTCACGCTGCCGGAGCTGATTAGGTGGGCTTGCGAACATCATACTGTCTGGGCAAAGGCGCAGAAACGCCTGGTAAAGCCGATCAGGGCAGACAGCCTGGCGAACGATCTAAACCGGGTGAGCGTTCATTACCTCTTTTCCAGCCAGCAGACGCCTGAGTATCAGGATCTGTACGCGCGTCTTATGCAACTCCCGGAGACCCGGGAAGCCCGGCAGCGACTCAAGGAGCGGGTCTATCAGGCCATCGCTCAGCTCTACCCGCATCTGGCACTGGAATGCGAACAACAGAATGGACGTTCCCTGACGCTGCAGGCTCCCAGCAACAGGAAAGCGGTCTCGAATCGATCTTCTTGAAATGAATGCTGGTGCCGCTGAAGGTGATGTGGAGGGATGACAGGGGCGGCGTCTGCGCCGAAATGTCCAAATGTCCGCTCGGCCACCCCACACACCACCGACGTCGCGCAGGCAGCCCCCGCAAGCAGCGCCGTCCCTAATCTGGCTGCGACCATAGCCCCCACCCAAGCACTCCAGGACAGGTGCCCCTCTGATCGAGAGGTTCTGTCCCTACACGCGTGACCCCGATTAGGAGGCCACCAAAATCCGGGGGCTAGAGGTTGATGAACCGAACGGCCTGCTGATATGCGGCGTCCACGGCGTCAAGCGACAGGTGCTGGTAGACCTCCAGACTCTTCTTGCTGGCATGGCCGCTGAGGAGCTGGATCTGTGCATCCGAGAGCTTCTGACCGGTCAGAAACGTCAGCATCTGGTAGCGGAACAGGTGAGATTTTGACTGCGCCACCAGTACCAACTGCTGTCAGACGGTTACACTGGAAGGGCAACCGGAAGACAGCTAGAATTACGAGAAAAGACGTGAGGGTCTTTACAACCATGTCAGACGCTAAGGTCTATCTCTTGGGCAATGCTCGCTTGGAGAGTGAATATACTTCATGGTCCTTCCACCTAGACCAGCGTCTCCAACTCATGGCCTATCTGGCCCTTCAACAAGTTTGGGTACCGCGCGCACAACTCCAGACGCTTCTCTGGCCAGATTGTCCTGCGCCACTGATTCAGAACAGGTTCCGGCAGTTGCTCAGCCGCATTCGTAAGTTGACCCAGTTGCCTCCTCTTGAGATAGAGCGCATCCGCTTGCGCTGGCACATTCGCACCGACATGTCGGAATTCGAGGAGGCAGTCCATCAAGGGCGCTGGCAGGAGGCGCTCGACCACTACGGCGGACCGTTCCTGGAAGGCATGGACGCAGACGGTGAATACAGTTCCTGGCTGGAACGGGAACGTGCGCGGCTGGCGGGACTCTGTCGGGTTGCCGTTATCAAGCGTGCGGAACAGTTCGGGCAGCAGGGTGCCCACCTGGCGGCAGCCGACCTGCTCAGCCCGCTACTAGACGGCGATGAGTTGGACGAGGAGGCGTTGAGTCTGCAGGTGGACGCCTTCCTCCAAGCGGGTGGTCATCAACGTGCGCTGCAAGCATGCCGGAGCTTCGTTGAGCGGCTGGACTACGAATATCATCTTGCCCCGTCGGCCGAGTTGGCCGCTTTACAGCAGCGGATCCAGAGTGGCCCTCAGAACACGTCTGAACAGCTCTGGATGCGGGCCTCCACCCCTGCAGCGACCACTTTTCGCTTCCCAGATCTTCCCATGCGTCCTGGCCCTTGCATCGGGCGGGATATGGAGATCGCAGAGATCACCGTGTACCTGTCCCGGCCAGAGTGCCGGATGTTGACCTTGACGGGACCCGGCGGAATCGGCAAGACCAGATTGGCACTGGAAGCCGCCCACCTGGCCGCCGAGGAGGCTTCGGAGTGCGTCTGCTTCGTGAGACTGGAAGCACTCACGACCAGCGCTCAGATTGTACCGGCAGTGGCCGAGGCTCTGCGTCTTCCACTGGCCGGTCCAGCAGACGCGGCCGAGCAGGTCACACGCGTCTTTGCTGACAACCAGACGCTGCTGGTGTTAGACAATTTTGAACACCTTCTTGACGGTGCCGGAGTGGTCCTGACTCTGTTACAGGCATGCCCGCGCCTGCGCCTCCTCATCACCTCCCGCGAGTCGCTTGACCTGGAACCCGAATGGCTGGTTCCGATCAATGGCCTGGACTGCCCGGACGCCGGGACCACCGACCACACCACAGGCCAGTACTACGACGCCGTTCTGATGTTTCTTGACCGTGCCCGGCGGACCTGGCCGGCCTTTGCCCCCGGCCCCGCCGAGTTTCCGCATCTGGCAACCATCTGTCAGCTGGTGGGCGGCTCGCCGCTCGGCCTGGAACTTGCAGCCGCGTGGGTCCGGTTCCTTCCGCTGCATGAGATCGTGGTGGAACTTCAGCAGAACCTGGATTTCCTGGATTCGGCCCGGCGCGGCGTGAACGAACGTCACCGCAGCCTGCGCGGCGTCTTCACCCACTCATGGCGGCTCCTGAGCCCGGCACAGCAACAGGTGCTGTGCCATCTCTCGGTCTTCCGGGCTGGCTTCCGACTTCCGGGGGCACGCCAGGTGGCGACTGCCTCTGCGAAAGTCTTGGCAGATCTGGTGAGCAAGTCCCTGGTCCAGTTGGGACCAGACGGCCGCTATCAAGTGCATACCCTAATTCGGCAGTATCTGGCCGAACACCTTCAGGCCTCTCCGGAAGATTGGCGCAGAGTCCATAACCTTCACAGCGATCACTACTTCAGCCTGCTGTTCAAAGAAGGAAAGACTGTCGAGGAACGTGGCGAGCCGTACACCCTTGGCGCACTTGATGAGGAGCTGGAAAACCTACGGGCCGCGTGGAGCTGGGCCCTCACGGCCGGCTCCCCGGGCGAACTCCGGCCGTCGCTGACTCGCTGGGCTCAGTTCTGTGAGTGGCAGGCCGGCTTTCAGGAGGGAGTCCGGTCATTCACCGAGGCGGTCCACCTCCTCACGCGGCGTGGCCACGACGTTCAAGAGGTGCTAGGTGACGCCCTGATGCAGCAGGCCTGGTTCACCCTGCACCAGGGGCAGACGGTTGCCGCCCAGGCCCTGGCCCTTCAGGGCCTGGCCTTTACTGCTCCTGGAGATCAGACGCCCATGAGCGCACACCGTGTGCTGGGCATTGTGGACCACGCCATCGGTCAGTACGAAGAGTCGGCCACACACTACAGGCGGGCAGCTGAGCTGGCGAGCGCGCCTGCACTGGCGTCTCAGCGCGCCGCGTTCCTCACCAACCTGTCAGGTGAAGTGGCGGCGCTCGGCCGGTATGACGAGGCCAGGAAATACGTTGTGGAGGCGCAAAAGCTCTACCGCACCTTGGACATGAAGGCTGGACTGGCGTCCACTCTCGCCATGCAGGGTCACCTGGCAACCCTGGCTGGGCAGCTGGATCAGGCGCAGGCTGTCCTGGAAGAGGGTCTGACGCTGGCCCGCAAGTATGACGGCTACGTCCGCGTGCTTCACGTCCTGCATTGCTTGGCCGAGGTGGCGTTCTGCCGCAGCGACTATGCGCAGGCCCGCCGGCTCTGTGAAGAACAACTGGCCTTGGTGCAGTCCCAGGACAATGAGGTGTTCAGCGTGGCCGCCCTGCTGCTGCTCTCCAGGATCAGTGGGGCGCTGAGGGCCGACCTGAAGGCCCGGGCCTTCTTTGACCGTGGCCTCCGGCTGGCGCTGTCCAGCGGCAAATGGCCGAGGGTGTTGGAGGGGCTGGTCTACCTTGCGGAGTGGCGCGTCAACCAAGGCCAGCCGCTGGAAGCTGTGTTGTACTGCCGCGCCGCCCTCGACCATCCGGCCACCGAGGACCGCTTCAGACGCCTCGCTGCGCACCTGCTGGCCAGCATAGAGGACTATGAAGTAGCGCAAACCCCATCTGAAACTCGCGTCACCACTCAGGTGTTGACGTTGGAATCGCTGATTGCTCAGGCGCTGTTCCACCTGGGCCAGACTACCTCCTGAACCGAAGATCGTCCGCCCTGCATTCGCGCGCCTGGCCTTCCGTTACGCAGCCGTCCGGTGGCGGCCGTACTGCGTAACGCTGCCATAACGGGTCCTTTCTATGCTGATGGTGAGTCAGATGAGTGCCTACCGAAGTTCCCCTGAACGTGCGTTTGGCAAGTGGGAAGACCGGCGAACGATGCTCGCTGACCATGAAGGTGGTGAGGAATGCACGCCAAGGTGATTGAGGCGCAGATCCGTCCGGGAAAGATGGAGGGGGCCATCGAAATATTCAAAGACATGTTTGGCACCATCCCGACGCAGGAACGTAGCCTGGTCAGCGCCCAGCTGCTGACCAATTCAGGCACCGGCCGGATCCTGATGCTGCTGGTCTGGGAACACGGCAGCGACCTGACCGCGATGGAAGCGCGCGGCTATTTCCAGACGCAGATTGCCCGGTTCCAGCCGGTCCTTGCGGCACCGGCACACGTCGAACGCTACGAGGTGAGCGTACCGCAGCCCAGGAGAGGTGCTGAAGATCCCGGATGAACGGCGGGGAGTTGAGCAGGCCTCAAGGAGGGGACTGCGGCAGGCATGGATGGTGGCGGTTCACCTCGCACCCAGCCAGCCCCTGAAGGCAGGACACATCATCCAGGGTCAGTGGCTGCCCGCCCGGCTACCCCAGTCACCCACGCATTCCACGGCACCCTACTCATGAAACCAGGAGGTTCCATGTTCAGTTCCCGCACGTTCCGCTGGAGACAGTCCCTGATCACCCTGGCCCTGGTCACCGCAGGCGCCCCGCTGGCGCGCGCTGCGGAAATCACGCCCGCCCGGCTCAGCGCCGCCCTCGCGCAACTGGACACGCTGACCCCGAGCGTGCTACAGAAATCTGGCGTACCGGGAGTGGCCATCGTGGTCGTTTACAACGATCAGGTGGTGTACATGAAGGGCTTTGGCGTCCGCGAGGCTGGGCGGCCGGATGCCGTTGACCCCGACACGGTCTTCCAGCTCGCCTCAATGTCAAAACCCATCGCCTCGACCATAGTGTCGTCCCTCGTCAGCGACGGGACGGTGGGCTGGAACGATCCGGCTGCCAGTCACATGCCGCAACTCCAGATGTTTGATCCCTGGGTCACGCGTCAGGTGACCATTGCGGACCTGTTCTCCCACCGCAGCGGACTGCCCGGCGGGGCGGGCGACGACCTGGAGAGCGTCGGGTTTGGCCGCACCGAGATCCTGCGCCGCCTGCGTTTTCTGGAACCCGCCAGCAGCCTGCGCTCAGCGTACGCCTATTCGAATTTTGGTCTTACTGCGGGCGCTCAGGCCGCCGCACAGGCGGCGGGGAAGGCCTGGGAGGACCTCGCCGCCCAGCGGCTATATCAGCCGCTGGGCATGCGCAACACCAGTTCCCGCTACGCCGACTACGCCGCCGCATCCAACCGCGCGGTCCTGCATGTCTGGGAACAAGGCCGCTGGGCACCCACCTTCAAGCGTCAGCCAGACGCCCAATCTCCCGCTGGCGGCGTGAGTTCCACCGCGCGGGACCTCGCGCAGTGGATGCGCCTCGAACTGGGGAACGGAATGGTGGACGGGCGGCGCCTGATCGCGGCGGACGCGCTCGCCCAGACGCACCAGCCGATGATCGCCCGCGGCCCGAACCCCGTCACGGGAGACACCTCCTTTTACGGCCTGGGATGGAACGTGGACATCGACGCGCGAGGACGTGTGCACTGGACGCACGCAGGAGCCTTCTCGCAAGGCGCGCAGACTGTCGTGAACCTGCTCCCGGCGGAACATCTGGGCATTACCGTCCTGACGAACGCGTTCCCCAGCGGCGTGCCGGACGGCCTGGTTAACAGCTTCTATGACGTCGCGCTGAACGGTAGCCTCACACAGGACTGGGTGGCCCTCTGGACCAAAGCCTACGACGGGCTGACGGCGAGTTTCGCCTCGGTGGGTGCTGCGTACGTCACCGGGCCTACCGCGCCGCTCCCCGCTCTGCCGCTCGGCGCGTACGCTGGCACCTACACCAACGATTACTTCGGTCTCTTGGAGATCACGCAGGAAAATGACCACCTGATCTTGCAGCTCGGCCCACAGCACAAGTCATTTCACCTGACGCACTTCGATCAAAACATCTTCACTTACCTTCCGGAACCTGAGCCGCCCGCCGCGCTCGGAGGCGTGACCTTCACCGTCGGTCCGGACCGCTTGGCGCAGTCGGTGGTCCTCGAGAATTACAACGGCGATGGTCAGGGCACGTTCACCCGCGTTCAGCCGCCCAAATAACAAAGGGACCCTTTTCGGGGACGAAGAAGCCGGTGGCGGGGAGCTGCCACGGAAGAATCTGGACCGCCATCGAAACCCAAGCGAATTCTGGTGGAGCTGATATGAATGTGATTCAACCCGCCTGGTGTCCCCCGGTCCTCCTCGCCCTGAGTCTGGCGTCCTTCACCGCTGCCGCCCCGTTGCCTGCCGCCACCGTGGCGCAGATAGACTCCATCGTTCGGGACACCATGCGGGAGCGGAACCTGCCGAGCGTGGCCGTGGGGGTATGGATTCCCGGTCAGGGGGAGTACAGGGCGGCCTTCGGAACCGCCAACCTGCAAACGGGCCGCATGCGGCAGGTGAGCGACGCTTTTCGCATCGCAAGCATCAGCAAGACCTTCACGGCGACGGCCATCCTGCAGCTCGCGGAACAAGGGCAGCTCAGCACCAGTGACCTGCTTTCAAAATGGTTTCCGGACTTCCCGAACGCGGGCCGCATCACGGTAAAAGACCTCCTAATGATGCGCAGCGGCGTCGCGGAGTATGCGGACGCGGACCTGCTGGCCGCGTACTACCGCCGTCCGCTGGCGCCCTTCACAGCGCAGGACGCGGTGCGCCTCGCGGCCGCCAGAGCGGCGTCGTTCACCGCGCCGGCTGAACAGACCGTGTATACCAACACGAACTACGTGCTGCTGGAAAGAATCGTGGAGCGTGTCAGCGGGCAGGACATGGACGCGTACCTGCAGGCACATGTGATGATGCCCCTGGGGTTGCGCGGCACCTTCTACGCCACAGGTCCAGTGCTGCCCAGCCTGTTGCACGGGTACAGCCTGGACGCGGACACGGGAACCTTCCGGGACATGACGTGGCTGAACCCACAGCTGGCGGGCGGGGCGGGCGCGGTGGTCTCCACGCTGGACGACCTGCACATCTACGTGCGTGCGCTCTGCCAGGGCACGCTGCTGCGGCCCGCCACGCAGACGGAGCGCCTCGCAGGGCAGCCTGGGGCGGGCAGCCCATCCTTCATCCGGTACGGCGAGGGAGTGCTCCTCTTCGGACCGTTCTGCGGGCACAACGGCACCATCTTCGGGTTCAGCAGCGAGGCCTTTTACCTTCCCTCGAAGGACGCGGTCATCGTCATCAATGTCAACCGCATCGACCTCAACGACCAGAGCCAGTCCAGCGAGCTGTTCCTGCGACTCACGAAGGCTCTCTTCCCGCAGGACGTGCCTTGGTGAGCCGGGGAACCCGGAGCTGGACGCATGCCGCCGCGCTCCTAAGTCTGGCTTGTCTGGGCGCGGGCCGGAGCGGGACACCGACAGCGACTTGGTGGGACGCCCACGTCACGCCCCCTTGACTGGTTCACGAAGCCACCTGAACCCTGAGATGTGCGGTGCATCAGAGGGCTGACTGAAGTTGGTTCAACTTCCCCACGTTTCACGCCCAGAAAAGAGGTTCACATGAATGCCATTCGCTGGTCTACTGGTCTGCTTCCCTGTGCGTTGGGGTGTGTTCTCCTGGTCTCGTTTCCAGCCTCCGCCCAGGCGCCACAGGGAGACTTTGGCGCATTCATCGAGCAGGCGCGCCGCGACTGGGACGTGCCCGGAGTCGCGGTCGCCGTGGTGAAGGACGATAAGGTTGTGTTCGTCCAGGGCTACGGCGTGCGGACTCAGGGCCAGCCAGGAGCGGTGGACGCCGATACGGCTTTTCAGCTTGCCTCGGTGACGAAGATTTTCACCGCTGCCGCTCTGGGAGCGTTGGTGGACGAGGGCAAGCTCGGCTGGGACGACCCAGTCCTCGGCCATCTGCCGGGCTTCGCCATGTCTGATCCCTACGCCACCCTCCACACGACCGCCCGCGACCTGCTCGCTCACCGCAGCGGCCTCCCGGCCTTCGGGGGCGAACTCCTAAACGAACTCGGCTACACCCGGTCAGAGGTGCTGCGCCGCCTGCAGTACGTCAAATCAGTGGGCAGCTTCCGTGAGAAGGCCGGGTACTCGAACCTGGGCTACGCCCTGGCTGGAACGCTCGCCGGGCAGGTGGACGGGGCAAGCTGGGAGGCCGTGGTGCGCTCACGGCTTCTCGGGCCGCTGGGTATGAAACGCACCCAGGTGGTGGTTGCGGATCTGGACCGTGACCCGAATGCTGCCTCCGCCTACCTGAGCCGCCTGGCTGGCCTGACCCTGGTAACGACGCGGGAGAGTGACGGCGCCTTCGCGCCGGCCGGGGCCATGAGTTCCTCGGCCAATGACATGGCCATCTGGATGCGTATGCTCCTGGCGGGCGGAAGCTTTGAGGGCAAGCAGGTGCTGCAGGCGAAGACGGTGCAGGAGCTTTTCCGGCCAGCCATGGCTTCGAGTCCTGGCTTC
This sequence comes from Deinococcus detaillensis, assembly GCF_007280555.1. Lineage (NCBI taxonomy): Bacteria > Thermotogati > Deinococcota > Deinococci > Deinococcales > Deinococcaceae > Deinococcus > Deinococcus detaillensis. The sequence goes on from NZ_VKDB01000009.1 coordinate 95,401, forward strand.
GCCGAGGCGCCGCCGATCAATGTGGAGACGGGATTTGATTACGCTCTGGGATGGAACATCTATCACTACAACGGGCACAAGATCGTCGAGAAGGGCGGCGCGCTCGCCGGGGTCCGCGCCGTGGTGACGCTGGTACCGTCCGAACACTTGGGGGTGGTCGTGCTAGCCAACCTCAACCTTACCCTGCTGCCGGAGGTGATCCGCGCGCGGGTGCTGGAGGACTACCTCGGCCCCTCAGGACAGGACCTTTCTACCGAATTCAGGCAACAGCGTGACGCTCTGGCCCAGCTCGTCGCCACCGTCGACGCGCCACCGAAACTGCCCCTTGGGCCGCTGCCCCGCCCGCTCAATGTCTACGTCGGGGTCTACGAGAACGAGTTATACGGACGGCTGGCCGTGGTCCGGGAGGGCGAGGGGATCGCCGTGAAGGCCGGCCCCGCCTGCTACCGGGGGAGCCTGCGGCACGAGGGGCAGGACGCCTTCGACTTGGCCTGGCCCCGGCCGAACTCGCTGCCTGGAACAGCGGCCTTCACGCTCGACGCTGCAGGCCAGGCCATAAGGTTCGAGACGGAGGACTACGGCGTATTCGTCCGTGTGGAGAGAACCGCCAGAGACTGCTCGTAAGCTCAGAGGAGCACAGGATCAAGAACAACGGTGCGGTGACACGCCGTAATACCGTGGAGGTAGCGCATGAAACGTCTAGTCGCATCCGTCGGCCTCGCTCTCGCACTCGTCATGGCCGGGTGCGCTCAGCGCCCCACTGCAATGGAGCCGCCCTCTGACACGGTCAATGCCCTGGTCGAGGGCCCCGTCGAGAGTGCCTTCCTCGAACCGCTCAGATCCACAGTGAAGCTGGTTCAGTACGACGGCAGCCAGAAGTCTGGAGACTATGACCTCGTCATCCTCGACGGCGACCATCACACGCCCGCTGCCCTCAGGGAGGACGCGCTGGTGAAGGAGGCGCTGGGCGCTGGCAAGTGGGTGCTGGGGACGGGCTGGCTGCATACCTCCCAGATACCTGACCGGCCGCTTTTTGACTACCCCACGCTGTTCTGTGGTGCTACCAGGTGGTCGAGAGACTCAGTGTAAAACCGGAATCAGTGGCGAAGGACCGTGACCGGGGCAGACGCGCCTGACCGGGCCTGTTGCCAGTGGCTCAGCGCACTGGGCACATTGGTATAGAGGATATAGCCTCCCAGCACCACCAGAAAGGCTGCAAACGAACGCCTGAGGGCCTGCTGCGAGAGAAAACGCGACAGGTAGTTGCCCGCGAAGCTCCCCAGGATGCCGATGCCGCCCAGCAGCCCGATCAGGTTCCAGTGCAGCGCCTGTGTCCCGCTGAGCGCGTGCATGGTAAAGCCCATGGCCGAGTTCAGGGCGATGATCACCAGGCTGGTACCGACCGCCACCGTCATGGGCAGGCCGAGCAGCAGCACCAGGGCTGGCAAGATCAGAAAACCGCCGCCCACCCCGACCACGCCGGTCAGTACGCCCACGCCGAGCCCCGCTGCCAGCACCTGCCACCAGGGGCGGGCCTGATGATCCTGAGCGTTCTGGGCCGGTTTGAACATGCGCGAGGCGGCCATCAGCATCACCACCGCGAAGATCAGCAGTTGCAGGGCGGCAGGCAGAGCGTGGCTGAGGAGTGTGCCCAGAAAGGTTCCGGCCAGACCGGGCAAGCCAAAGAGCAGGACCGCCCGCCAGTTGGTGCAGCGCTTCCAGGCACAGGGCAACGCGCCGAACAGGGCGATCAGACCCACCACCGCCAGACTCTCGGTGATGGCGAGCTTGGGCTCCTCGCCGACGAGGTAGACCAGCACCGGCACGGTGAGAATGCTGCCGCCGGAGCCCAGCAGCCCCAGACTGAGGCCGATCAGCACCGCGCCGAGCCAGGCCAGCATCATTGGAAAAATCCTTTGAAACAGGCCAGTCTGAAAACAGAGCTCAGCTCACTCAGCATAAACAACTTCCAGACGGGGCTTCATTACTTGGTGGGTAGGCCCGAGCTGATCCAGCCCCCAGTGCCGCCTAGCAGGTTGGAAACATTCTGCACGCCGTTCTCAGCCAGGTACTGGGCCGCGTTGGCCGAGCGTCCGCCGCTGGCACACACGACGATGACCGGGCCATGAAGGCCGCCGAGTTGCCCTGGCAGCTTGCCCAGCGGAATGTTGCGTGCGCCTGGAATGTGGCCGCTGCCGTACTCCCAGTCCTCGCGGACGTCGATGACCTGGGTGCCCTGGGCCTGAAGCTGCTGAAGTTCTTGTGGGGTGATGTCTTGGTACATGCTGATCTCCTCGAATGGCTTGCTCTGACCTACGTGGGCCGCTGCTCAGGCCCCGACTTGCGATTTGGCGGCGGCGTAGCCACCTTCAAGGTCAATGATGTTGTCAAAGCCCTCAGCGCGGAGCACGCTCACAGCGGCGGCGCTGCGGGCACCTCCCTGGCAATGCACGATCACCGGGCGGTCGCGGGGAATCAGGCCGAGGTTGTGGGTCAGTCGGCCCGCGTGAAGCTGGGTAGCGCCCTCGATGTGACCAGCCTCATATTCACTTTTGGCCCGCACGTCGAGCACGAAGGCTCTACTCAAGTCACCGAGTTCGGCGGCGGGCACGGGGGCTTGCGGCTGGGTGTCCAGCCTGTCCAGCGTGCTGATAAAGCCGGTGACATGGTCGATGCCGGTCATCCATAGGCGGCGGCGCAGTTCGTCGGCCTGCTCCGGCGCGGCCAGCAGCACGTACTCCTGAGCAGGGTTCAGCAGCCAGCCGGACCAGGTTTCGAAGGTCTTTCCGGCAGGCAGGTGCAGGCTGCCGGGTACGGCTCCAGCCTGGTACGCTTCGCGGGGCCGGGTATCGATCAGGCGCACGCCGCGCTCTAGGGCAGCGGAAATGTCCTGGCTGGACAGCTGGGTCAGGGGCTGCACTTCGCCGAGCAGGGCCGGTCCAGCTTTGTTGTGACGCTTCATGCGGCCGTAGTAGGTAGGCGCGTCCGGCTGGCCTTCCAGCAAAGCGTCGGTAAAGGCGGCCTCGTTGCCGTCGGCCAGGTAATCGGCCCACCAGGCAAAGTTGCGCTCGTAGCCTACGGTGGTGCTCTCCACCGCGCCCAGGGCCTTGCCGCAGGCGCTGCCTGAACCGTGACCGGGCCAGATTTGCAGGTAGTCGGGGAGGGGCTGGAACTTGTGGGTCAGGCTCTCAAACATCTGCCGCGCACCGGCAAAACGGGTATCCACTCCGCCAGCCGCTTCGTCCAGCAGATCGGGGCGGCCCAGGTCGCCGACGAACACAAAATCTCCCGTCAGCAGGATCACCGACTGGTCGGTGCGGGCACCGTCGATGACCAGAAAGCTGAGATGCTCGGGGGTATGTCCGGGTGTATGCACCGCCCGGAGCACGACGTTGCCCAGGCGAATTTCGCTGCCGTCGTGCAGGCTTTCGTGATCAAAGCCGTACTGCCAGTCGGGGCCACCCTCGTCGCTGAGATAGAGCGCCGCGCCGGTCCGGGCCGCGAGTTCACGGCTGCCGCTGAGGTAGTCGGCGTGAATATGCGTCTCGGTCACGGCGACGATCCTCAGCCCTTCCTGCCCGGCAAGATCGAGGTAACGCTGAATGTCGCGCACCGGATCGACCACGACGGCCGTGCCGTTTTGCTGACAACCAATCAGATACGAGGCCTGGGCCAGGTCAGTGTCGTACAGACGTTTAAAGAACATGTTTTTCCTCCGTGGGCGCATCCTGATTGTGACAGGACACGTTCTTGATGGCTCTATATTATACCCCCAGGGGATATGAGTCAAATACCCCACGGGGTATACCTGCTTCAGGTATGGTGTCCGCTGACCGCAGGAAATGAACCGTGCGGGCCGCTTTTCTGCTCAGATCAGGTGGACACTCGCTGAGGCGGCCACGATGGGACCACACTCTTGCAGGTAAGTGAGCATGGCTTGCACCGCGCTCACGGGCAATTCACGCCGCTGCTGCCCGAAGCGGGCCGGGACGGCCTGATTGGTCAGAAACGCCACCTGATACTGCCTCTCCGGTTCGAGAGGCTCACCGGCAAAGACCGCCTTCAGATTGTCCTCAATCATCTGGACGAGTTCCGCGCCGCTCACTTGCACCTGACTCACCGGAGGATCATGAGGTACCAAGTTCCAGACGGCCATCCGGGTGACGGGTTCCGGCGCGATGGGCGCACCGTAACGCCAGCCGTTCGAAAAGGCGATAGAGGTACTGGCAGCGTGGGCAACGGCGGCGGTCAGGAAGTCGTCGGCAGGCGCACTGAGGGTCGTGCCCCGGTGGAGTAGGAGTTCGGTGTGTCCGACGATTTCTTCCTCAGCGGCGCGGAAGGGCAGCAGATGCCCGGAGATCTGTTCAGCCAGCGGCAGGTCGAGCGGCTGGGCCGAGTGCATCTCGACCAGCTCATGGTGCAGCAACTCCACCTTGTCCGCCGTGACCGCCAGGCCCAGCTGGGTCACGAAGCTGCTGTAACAGCCCGCCTGGGTGATCAGGGTGCGGCCCACCCGCTGCGGCGCGGTCAGGTCGATGCCCTCTACTTCCCCGGCCAGCGCGCAGTCTTGCGGAAACCCCAGGTGTGACAAGGCCACCACGACGTCGACCCGCTCCACTTGCCGCAGGTGCCGCACGAATTCGCGGATTTCCGCCCGGCCATCGGTGAAGCGCAGCCCCTTACCAAAGCGCGGGGGCATGTCGCCGATGATATTGGAGGCCAGACCCAGCACGCCCACCCGAATGCCGCGCTCAATGATCCGGAACGGTGCGAACGGACGCTCGGACGTTCCCTCGACGTCGATGTTGGCGGCCAGCAGGGGGTAGTTCAGGCCGGTCGCCAGATGCTCAAGTTGTTCAGGGCCGTAACCGAAATCCCAGTGGGCGGTCATGCCGTCAAAGGCCAACTCGTTGAGAAATTCCGGCATGAATTCGCCCCGTGTGGCGACGACCGGGCCTGTACCGTGAAAGGTATTGCCGTTGTCCAGGGCGATACCAGTGCCGGGATACTCGGTGCGGACCTGATCGAAATAAGCCTTGATGCCTCCCGTTCCCCGCGTCACAGGACGGCCTCCTTCCCAGAAGAGCTCCGGATGGGGTTCGAGGTAGGCGTGCAGATCGTTGAGTTGCAGCAGGGTCAGCCGGTGCATGAACGTTCCTCCTGAAGGTGAAGGCGCGGGCGAGGAACCTACCAGGGCCGCTCAGCCATAAGCTACGAGCCGCTGGAGTAGGACCGGTTTCTGAATCACACCGACCATGGAGTCCACCTGCTTGCCCTCATGAAAGAGCAGCAACGTCGGAATGCTGCGGACATTAAATATGGCGGCGCTCTGGGGATTCTCGTCCACGTTGACTTTGACTACCCGGACCTTCCCAGCCCGCTCGCGGGCAATCTCTTCCAGAATCGGCCCCATCACTCGGCACGGCCCGCACCAGGGAGCCCAGAAATCCACCAGCACCGGCACGCTGGCCTGAATGTCACTGCTAAAGCTGGCGTCGGTGCCGTTATGGAGCCACGGCAGGACAGCCTGACAGCGCGCACAGACGGGAACCTGCCCGTCAGGCACCTGACGGACCCGGTTCTTGCTGTGGCAGACGGTACAGAGCAGGACATCATTCATGGTGACCTCGCGGGGCGGTGTGTATATCCAAGAGGGGTATTATTGAGAAAGCAAGGCCACGGACAGTGGCGGCCCTAGAGGAAGGTGAGGATGACGAGCGCTCCCGTAACCATAGAAAAACAGCCGGATAAACAGCGTGTTCTCAACCGCCTGCGTCGCCTGGAAGGCCAGGTGCGCGGCCTGCAGAAGATGGTGGACGAGGAGCGTTCCTGTCAGGAACTCCTAACCCTGCTCAGCGGTATCCGCAGCGCCCTGGACGCCACGGGTGACGTGATCTTCGAGGAGTATATCAACAGTTGCGTGATGGACGATGGGGCTCCCCTTTCGCCAAAAGAGATCGTCAAAACCGCACGCCTGCTGCGCTGAAGGTCTGCCAAATCAAACTCGCGGTCAGGTTTGACGTCGCAGCTCGTCACCGTGAAAAGGCAGCTTGACCAGAGGAGCCAGCAGGCAGACGTCGAACACCCCGGCCAGCAGCGGCACAAGGCCGAGGGCTGTGGTCGCCGGTTTGCCCTTTGTCAGCCCCCAACCCATTAAGGCGAGACCTGCGCCAACTCTGAGTGCGCGGCCCTGCGGCGCGGCCATGAAGCCCATAAACTGTTTCCTGATCATAATGCATACCTCCTTTAGGGTTTAGGGCCGAACGGCATTGACGGTCACCTGCACACTATTGCCGCCTTCGAGTTCAAAGGTGTGCTGGTAAGCGCCGACCTGATTGCCGATGGTAAGGCGGACAGGCAACAGGCCAGCTACCGGGACCGTCGTGCCGTAGCCATTGAGTTGTCCGGACAGCAGCGGTTCGCCGTCCACGCCGAGGGGACTGAGGGCTGATTGTCCCTTTGCGCCCTCAGGAGCCTTGCCGATGATGCCGCCCACCACTTCATCTCCGGGCAGTTCGAGGATCTGATTACCGTTGGCGTCACGGACGAGCAGCCCGCCGGTGAAGTTCGGGTACTGGGCGAGGTTGGTGGGCAGAATGCCGACGCCGTTGAGCGGCTGGCCGCCGCGCCACAGGCAGCGTAGGGGCGGGGCGGTTGAGCGCAGCCAGACCATCACCGCGTACACACTAGACTCTGTCATCTTACCCTCCCCCCGAATTCCTGGCCGACTGGCGCTGTGCCGTGTTCAAGACCACTGCCGCGTCTCTTTCTCCTGGGCGGTGACGCCAGTGTCGCCCAGGTTAAACGCCAGCCAATCAGTGTCCAAGGTCGCGCTTGAGAGTCTCGAACTGCTCTTTGGTCAGGTCACCCCGGGCAAACCGTTCCCGGGCAATTTGAAGGGTGCGGTCCGTATCGAATACGCTTCCCGCGTGACCCCCGTGCGGCCCTGGGTTGAGGGCGCGGACCAGAACCACCAGCCCAACGATGACTACCACCATAAACAGCACCATACCGATCCATCCAAACCCTCCCGAATCCATCCCGTAACCGTAACCGTTCATAATGACTCCTCTGTTGCTCTCTTTATTACCTGTTTCTAGATTGAAGATCGGAAGGGTCGTGACCAGGCCACATCCTGCACGACCCCGATGACCAGAACACAGACGACCCTTCGGCAGCGTTCTGAACAGCCCTTAAGACTTGACGTTGATCGCCATGGTGAGGCCGCCGCCACCTTTGACCTCGACGTTGTCGTTGGTGATGTGGTGCGGGATGTGGCAGTGGATTAGCCACACTCCTTTGGCACGCGCCGTCCAGATCACGTCGTAGCGCTGGCCTGGTCCGATGTTGAGGGTGTCGGCCTGGAAGCGGGCACCCGCCGGCAGTGTCACGCCGTCACGAGCCACCACCGTGAACGGGCCGCCGTGAATGTGCATCGGGTGAATGAAGTTGTTGTTGCTGCCGATAAAGCGCAGTTGGATGGTCTGCCCGACCTTCATCTGGACGACGTCCGTCGATAGATAGGCCTTGCCATTGATGGTGAAGTAATTCGGCAGCAGCCCCTCCATGATCATTGACGGGAAGGTATAGCCGGATTTGAAAGTCCACTCCTGAAGCTGCAGGGTGTAGTCGAGGTCGGTGCGCGGCATGCCGGACGAACTGCGGGGGTCCACGATCAGGGCACCATATAGCCCCAGGCCCTGCTGACGGTCGACGGAGGTGTGCGAGTGGTAGAAGAACGTCCCGGCCTGCCGGACGGTGAATTCGTACGTGAAGCTGCCCCCGGGTGGGAAGCTGCCCCCGGATGGGATGGGCTTCTGGGTGACGCTTCCGGCCCCGTCCATGCTGTTGGGCACAGCCAGGCCGTGCCAGTGGATGGTGGTGGCTTCAGGTAGGACGTTCTTTACCACGAACCGGACCCGGTCGCCTTCGGTGAGGTGGATTCGTGGTCCGGGCACCTGATGGTTGACCGCGTAGGCCGCCACCTGAACGCCCGGCAAGATGTTCCAGTTGATCAGCGAGGTTTCGAGCGTGAAGACTTTGACGCCGTTCAGGAGGTGCGGCGTGAGCGGCTGGTCTCCGCGGGCCGTCGCCGGGGCCGTGTAGGTGACCTTGCTCAGGTCCACTGCCGCCATGTCTTGCATGGCCTCCAGAGAGGTGCCGCTGGTCATGATCATGCCCGGAGGCATCACCAGGCCGCCCATCCTGGTAGGCGTCTGCACCGGGGTACTGGAGAGTTTCGAGAGGGGGATACGGGTGGGGAGGCCCATGTTCATGCCGGGCATCTGGCCACTCTGAGAGGGAAGAGCAGGAGACTTTGACGCACCCGCGGTCAGCCAGGTCGAGAAGACCAGGCACCCGGCCAGCGTGATGAGAACCGAGATGGAAACGGACGAGAGGCGCAGGCCCGGAACTGAAACAGTGATCCCTGCAGATTGAGCCCGGAGCCTGCCGGACGTTGGCGTGGATGAAGAGACATGGCGCACAGAGTTACTCCTCGCGTTCAAGGTGTGGTTGGGCGGCGTCATACCGCTGCCAGCACCCGTTGGAACATCGTCTTGGCCTGGTCCCCGAGTGGACCGAGCGCCTCGTTACCCGTCAGCCCGAGGGCCAGAGCCGGGTCGAGAAAGCCCACCTCGGTGCCGTTCTGCGTGCCGATCACGAACGCTCCACAGGGCAGCAGGGCGGCGATGCTCGGGTCGAATTCGAGGGCCTGTCGGGCCAGATCGGGTGAGCAGACCCCGAACCCAACCACACGGTTCGGAAGCTGGTGGCCGGTCTTCTCAGCGATGATGTCGCTGAATTCGAGGCTGTACAGCACGCCTAGGCCCTCTGCCAGCAGCGCTGTCTTCAGCCGTTCGAGAACGGCGTCCACATCGGCCTCGACGGTTCGCTTAAGGGCAAAATCGGTCATATCAACCTTCTGATGGGTACGGGTCTACTTGACCTCGCCGAGATAAGCACCGTGCCAGCCGTGCACCCAGACCTCTCCGGTGAAGGCGTTGACCGACAGCATGCCTTCGATGGCCTTGCGGCCGTAATCGAAGGTGTAGTACCCGGGAAACGTCATCCCTTCGATCACCTTCCCTCCGGGCAGGTACCCGGCCAGGAAGGTGTCGGCGAGCTTCTGGGCCGCTACCTTCGTGTACCGAACCGGGGTCGAAGGAACCGAACGGCCCTGACTGACACTTCCGCCCATCATGCCGTTGTCAACCTGTCCACCCTGCATGCCGAAGCGGGTGTTCCAGAGCATGTCCGGTCCGGGTTCCGGCTGGACGATTCCGGTGTAGCGGTCGACGAGCACTTCGGCCAGGCCCGCGCCGGTCGTGGCGTCCACCACCTGAACGTAGTAGTTCTCGGCGAAGACCATGAAGTCCCTGGTCTTGACCTGCGATCCGTAGCGACCCACGAACCCTTGTGCGCGCCTCCGGGCCTCGTCTTGCGAGATGGGACGCGACGAGGGAGCGTAGAGGCTCATCATTCCGCTGCCCATTGCGCCGCCTCCCATCATTCCGCCACCGACGCCATTGCCGCCCATCATGCCCTGGCCGTACCCCTGCCCATTTCCCTGTCCTGCTCCAGCATTTCCAGGCTGATCCATCATGCTCTGGGCGAACACGCTTCCCAGGAGTCCGAATAGGAGCAGCCCGGCACCAATCAGCAGTTGATTGCTCGTCTTCTTCATCATTGACCTCGCTTGATCCTGAACGCGGTGATCACGTTCAGGTGTGTCCAGCACGGTTTTGAAGTGGACTTCATCGTCCTGAACCCAGTTCTGTCCTCTGAACCTAGGTGCAGGACGTTACCAGGCCGTTACCGGAGATGCAGGGTGCACGCCTCTACGAAACCCTCCGCCAATGGAACTGGGGTTCAGTCGATTTTTCGCAGGTGAAGTTAAGATTCCAGCTTGACCGCACTATACGAAGCTTGTGGCGTACAAAAGCGGAAGCATTCAAAAGTCGTACTGCTCTCCAGAAATGCGGAAACGAAGGTAGAAAGTCCAAAAAGAGCTCATAGCAACGCAGATGTTTTCAACCGCACGAGTTCACGTTCAAGTCAGAATTTAAGTGACGCCGTCAGTTGCTTCAGGTGCCCTTCGGTCACCCGGTCGCCGTCCCGGTATTCCAGAACGTAGGTGGTGCAGGCCCCTTTCCTGACACTGTAGATCGTCCGCTGGTAAAACACCTTGCCATTTCTCAGCCCACTAGACGCGAAGAAGCCGGGGCGAAAGAGCCTAAGTGACCATCCACTCTGCTTTGCCACCCTCGGCAGGCCCACCCCGCGTCACGATCCAGTCCCGCAAACGTGAACCCACATCCCATCCCATTGTTCCCAGACCCGCAGCGTCACCCTAGCGTCTAAGCTCAAAAACACCTGACCGTTATGGGCGTCGGCTTTGCCCTAAGGATACAGAGCGGATGGTGCTGTGATGCAGTAGCCGGGTTCTGCGGGAGCAGGTCACGGGGCGGCTTCACCAATTGGATGAAGGCAATGCACCCCAACGGGATTGGGTGGTGGGCCCGTCGATCTAGACCTCCTTCGGGCCGGTAATGGTGCGGTAACAGCGCCGGGGCAGCTTGAATCTCAATGGACCTGACTGCGGATCTGCCCGCTTACTGTGCAGTCTCCACCGGTCAGGCGGCCCTGGAGCACTTGCTGGCTCTGACCGAATCCCAGGCCAGGATGGTCTTGAGCCGCTGCGCCGCCGCGCTCAGCCTGTACCCGGCCTGGGAACGGCACGACTGGGTCATGCCGGAACCCAAATGGGCGCTGCATGCTTACGGTGTCCAGCTGCTGTCATCCACCTGATCCGAAGTTACTCGCTGGCTGGTGATCCCATTCCCTCCCTGGGAACCGGTTGGCTGCACGCTGCCGTGGTCGGTGAACATCTGTGGCTCCCCGGTCGCCTGGGGTGCCTCCGGTGCGGTACGCCACCAACCACGGCCAGATCTATTCGCATCTGGCCGCCCATCTCCGGGCCCAGTGGCCTGACTTGCCCAATGCCACCCCAGGCTTCTGAAGCCCAGGACCGTCCATGCTCCATGCTGCTGACCAGTGCGGGATCATCCAGACCT